>NZ_JBXWNC010000007.1:0-248236 GCF_059610165.1 Ruegeria sp. YTSA135
TCGCGATGGAGCAGGGCCTCCGCTTCGCCATCCGCGAAGGCGGCCGCACCGTCGGCGCCGGCGTCGTGTCGAAGATTATTGAGTGATTCGCGCTAGCGAATGATCGAACGGAAAGGGCGTCCCTAGGGGCGCCCTTTTTCGTATGCCTCGTCTTGGGAATAGGCACCCGTTTTCCTACAAGGGAAATGCTGTTACTCTGCACACAATAAATGGCGGCGGGATCGGAGGAGAGTCAACGTTCCCTCGATTGACGGGGTAATGATGAAGAAGTTGTTCCCATCTCTATCCAAAGACGCGACGCTGGGCAGTGTATTCAGCTTGTTTCCGGGTAAGCTTTCCCCGTGGTGCGAATATGAAAGCCTCGTCATGCGTGGCAAGAGCGACCTTTCTTTTTCTGAGCGTGAGTTGATCGCGGCCTACGTTTCGGGACTGAACGCATGTTCCTATTGCCACGGTGCCCATACCATGTTCGCCCGTGCGTATGGCATTGATCCGGAACTGATTGAATCGCTTATGGAGGATCTCAATTCAGCGCCTGTCGATCAAAGGTTCAAGCCAATCCTCGCCTATGTCGCAAAACTTACACTGTCACCTTCCCGAATGACCGAAGAGGATGCAGACGCAGTATACAAGGCGGGATGGTCTGAAGATGCGCTTTTCGATGCGATACAGGTTTGCGGAGTGTTCAATTTGGTGAACAGACTGGTTGAGGGAACAGGCATCAGCAGAGTTGGCAATGATCCCAATGACGTTGATGAACAAACGCTTGCCAAGTTTCGCAGCGAGACGTTCTACACTGACTTCGGTCGCGCCAACGGGTTGGATGTTTAAAGGTTAAGCGCGCTCTGACAGCTAAGCGGCCATTGCACCAAGTTTCTTTTATTCGCGCCAGACGACAGTTGAACGCGAATTCTTAATAGCAAGCTTTGGACAAGGTGCTTGGCGTTTTAGTTTCAGGACAGTCCTGACTCAGCCGCCGCCCGCACGGCACGGATATTCTCGCCATACACTTCGGGATTATCCACCGACCCGCCCTTGAACACCGCAGAACCCGCAACCAGCACATCGGCACCCGCAGCAGCGACAAGCGGAGCGGTTTGCGGATCGACACCACCGTCGATTTCGATATGCACCGGACGGTCGCCGATCATGTGGCGCAGTTTACGCACCTTGCTTGTCAGGTCGATGAACTTTTGACCGCCAAAGCCTGGGTTCACGGTCATGACACAGATCAGATCGGTCAGATCAAGCAGGTGTTCAACCGCCTCGGCAGGGGTGCCGGGGTTCAGCGCAACACCCGCTTTCATGCCAGCGGCGCGGATGGCTTGAAGCGTTCGGTGTGTGTGCGGCCCGGCCTCGATATGTGCCGTCAGAATGTCCGCGCCGGCGTCTGCGTATGCCTGAATGTAGGGATCGACCGGGGTGATCATCAGGTGCACGTCCATGACCGTTTTCACATGCGGACGGAACGCTTTCACAGCGGGCGGGCCGAAGGTCAGGTTTGGAACGAAATGGCCATCCATCACGTCGACATGGACCCAATCGGCGCCCTGGGCTTCGATGGCCTGAATCTCGGCTCCGAAATTGGCAAAATCGGCGGATAGGATCGACGGAGCGATCTTGATGGTGCGGTCAAAGCTCATTGCGGCCTCAGGTCTGATGGCGGGACAGGCCTGCGTATACCTGCGCCGCGCTGCGAAGGGTAGCCCCCGTAACGCGGGCTCCGTTACAAAACTTTCACTGCTCTGACACATAGCCGTTGAGCAGTGTCTGTAATTCACCGCCAACACGACGTGGGGGTGGCACGTGCTGCGCATCGAAAACTAACCAAACGCTTCGGGGACAATGCGGCCGTAGACGCCGCGTCACTGGATGTAGACAATCCCTGCATGATCGGGATCATCGGCCGATCGGGTGCCGGCAAATCGACGCTGTTGCGGATGATCAACCGTCTCACGGACTCCAGCGATGGGCAGATTCTGTGTGATGGCCGCGATGTCACTCGGCTGAAGGGCCGTGATAAGCGCGTGTGGCAAGCGGACTGCGCGATGATCTTCCAGCAGTTCAACCTTGTGCCACGACTGGATGTGGTCTCGAACGTGCTGCATGGCACGTTGAACCGACACTCGACGCTGGCGACCATGTTCAACCTGTTCCCGATGGAAGAAATTCACCGCGCCATCGACATTCTCAATCGCCTCGGGATCGCTGAACATGCGCCAAAGCGGGCAGAAGCCTTGTCAGGCGGTCAACAGCAACGCGTCGCGATTGGGCGTGCGTTGATGCAGAATCCCAGGATCATTCTGGCCGACGAACCCATTGCCTCGTTGGATCCGATAAATGCGCAGGTGGTGATGGAGGCCTTGCGTCGCATCCATGAAAAGGATGGCTGCACAGTCATTGCCAACGTGCATAATTTGGATGCGGTACGACGCTACTGTGACTGTGTGGTTGGTTTGCGCGACGGGTGTATCGTCTTTGACGGCATTCCCGAACAGCTGACCACTGGCGTTGCGCGCGAAATCTATGGGGCCGATACCAGCTTTTCGGAAGCGGCGACATCAACCGAGATTGGCACGCTGGACGCCACCCAGAAAGCGCTGATGGAAGCTGAAGCCACCATCTAAGCCCACTCACCCCTTACATCGCCCGGCCCGATGAGAGGCCGGCACATCAACCTGGAGAGAGACAAATGAAAAAAACTGATTGCTGCCCTTGTGGCGACCACAGCACCGGCCGCACCGGCCTTGGCCGAAGATATCAGCGAGTTCCGTATTGGCATTCTTGGCGGTGAGAACGCTCAGAACCGTCTGAACAACAATGAATGCCTGCGTCAATATACCGAGGAAGAACTGGGGGTTGAAACCAAGCTGTTTGCTCCGACCGACGATAACGGTGTGATCCAGGGCTTGCTGGGCGGCACTATCGACATGGCTTGGCTGGGCGCGTCGGGTTACGCGAAAACCTATCTGAGCGACCCCGAAGCTGTTGAGCCTGTTCTGGTCAAGGTAAACCTGGATGGCGGATACGGTTGTTACTCCATCGGTTTCGCACGCAAGGATAGCGGCATCACCTCGCTGGAAGATATGAAGGACAAGACCTTCGGCTTTGGCGATCCGAACTCAACCTCAGGCTACTTGATCCCGTCGATTGAAATCCCGCAGGCGACCGGCGCAACTATGGAGTCAGGCGACTATTTCGGTGAGGTAAAGTTCACCGGCGTTCATGAACAGACCATCGTTGCGCAAGCTGCGGCGCGAGGCCGAAGACCGTCTCTCACCCAAGGAGGCCGCGGAATGAGCGCGTATAACTTCGCCTATCTGGATGAACAGACCAAGCGGATGATCCGTCGGGCCATACTGAAAGGTCTGGATGTTCCGGGCTATCAGGTGCCTTTCGCCAGCCGGGAAATGCCGATGCCTTATGGCTGGGGAACTGGCGGCGTTCAGGTCTCGGCGGCGACGCTGACACTGGATGACACGTTCAAGGTGATCGACCAGGGCGCGGATGACACCACGAATGCAGTTTCGATCCGCAAGTTTTTTGAAAAGACCGCAGGGGTCGCGACCACCGAGGAAACCGAAAAGGCCACCGTCATTCAAACGCGCCACCGCATCCCCGAGGTTAAGCTGCGCGAGGATCAGATCCTCGTTTACCAGGTGCCGATCCCTGAACCTTTGCGCTTTCTAGAACCGCGTGAGACTGAAACTCGAAAGATGCACAGTCTTGAGGAATATGGTCTGATGCATGTGAAACTTTACGAAGACATCTGCCAGCACGGGGCGATTTCGACCGCCTACGCCTACCCGGTGAAGGTGTCGGGGCACTATATGATGGACCCGTCGCCGATCCCGAAATTCGACAACCCCAAACTGGAAATGGATGCTATTCAGCTGTTCGGGGCAGGGCGGGAACAACGGATATACGCGGTGCCGCCCCATACCAAGGTGGTGAGCCTTGATTTCGACGATTATCCGTTCGAAGCAACCAAGGCCAACCATCTCTGCGATCTGTGCGGGGCTGAGGACAGCTACCTGGACAAGGTGATCATGGATGACGCCGGAAACCGGATGTTCGTTTGCTCTGACACCGATTATTGCCGTTCGCGCCGTCAGGCGGGCCATCAGGGACGCATGGCAACGGAGGGCGCGGCATGACGCCCTTGCTGCAGGTTAAAGGCATTGCAAAGCGCTATGGCACGCGCATCGGATGCACGGGGGTTGGTTTCGATCTTTACCCCGGCGAGGTGATGGGGATCGTTGGTGAAAGCGGGTCTGGCAAGTCGACCCTTTTGAATTGCCTGGCTCGCCATCTGGAACCGGATGCGGGGCAGGTGATTTTTGGCACCCGTGCTGATGGGCCAGTGGACACGGTCACCATGTCTGAGCCTGAACGCCGGATGCTGCGGCGAACAGATTGGGCATTTGTGCATCAACATGCACGGGACGGGTTGCGCATGTCGGTCAGTGCAGGTGGCAATATCGGTGAGCGTCTTATGGCCGTGGGTGACCGCCACTATGGCGATATCCGCGACAAGGCCATCGACTGGCTGGGACGCGTCGAGATTGACGGGACTCGCGTCGATGATCGCCCGGCCGCATTTTCAGGCGGAATGCAGCAGCGCCTGCAGATCGCGCGTAATCTGGTCACGGGACCTCGGCTGGTTTTCATGGACGAACCGACCGGCGGGCTGGATGTCTCGGTACAGGCGCGGTTGCTGGACCTGTTGCGCGGGCTGGTGCGCGAGATGGGGCTGAGCGCGATTATCGTCACTCATGATCTGGCCGTAGTGCGCCTGTTGGCGGATCGTTTGATGGTGATGAAAGACGGCCACGTGGTCGAAAGCGGACTGACCGATCAGGTTCTGGACGATCCGCAGCATGCTTATACGCAGCTGTTGGTCTCAAGCGTGTTGCAGGTGTGAAGATGGCAGCGATGATCGAACTGAAAGATGTGAGCAAAAGCTTTACCCTGCACAATCAGGGCAGTGCGGTGATCCCTGTGATGGAAAGCGCGTCGCTGACCGTCGCGCCAGGAGAGTGCATTGCCCTGACCGGAGCGTCCGGGGCGGGCAAGTCGACCCTGATGCGGGTGATCTATGGGAACTACTTGGCGGCGTCCGGGCAGGTTCTGGTGGGCGGGCTTGACGTGGCGCAAGCCGAGCCGCGCCAGATTCTGGCCCTGCGGCGCGAAACGCTTGGATATGTCAGCCAGTTCCTGCGTGTTGTCCCGCGCGTACCGACGCTCGAGGTGGTGGCTGACCCGTTACTGGCATTCGGTTGCGAGCGGCAGGCGGCGCTGGAAAAAGCGGCAGCGCTGTTGGCGCGGCTGAACATTCCTGAACACCTGTGGGGCCTGAGTCCAACGACCTTTTCGGGTGGGGAGCAGCAGCGGGTGAACATAGCCCGCGGTTTCGCGCATGACTATCCCGCGATGCTACTGGATGAACCCACCGCCTCGCTGGATGTACAGAACCGTGAGACGGTGCTGTCATTGATCGAAGAGGCCAAGGCGCGTGGTGCCGCAATTGTCGGGATTTTCCACGATGTCGGCGCGCGAGACCGGGTTTGTGATCGCGAGGTCAACGTTTCTGACTTCACGCCCGGAGTGCTGGTATGAGCCTTGCTCCGGTCATAGCAATTGTTGGTCCGTCTGGCGTTGGCAAGGACAGCGTGATCGAAGCGCTAGATGCGCGTGTTCCCGGTATTCACCGGGTGCGACGGGTCATCACGCGGCCCGAAGGCGAACAAGGCGAAGACTTTGACCGTGTGTCTGTTGACCGCTTTCGGCAGATGGTTGCACAGGGTGCATTTGCTTTGCATTGGCCTGCGCATGGCCTGTTCTACGGTGTACCCAAGACTGTTGAGGAGCTTAGAAGGCAAGCGGATGGGGTGTTGGTGAATCTATCCCGGTCTGTTTTGCTGCGGGCGCAAGAGGTGTTCGGCGATCTGGTTGTAATCTCGCTGACGGCAGCCCCCGAGGTTCTGGCGCACCGCTTGTCAGCACGCGGACGCGAAAGCACGGCCGAGCAAGCGCGGCGGATGACACGTGCCAAGGCGAGTTTGCCCGAGGGGCTGGTGCGGGTTATCGAAATCGACAATTCCGGGTCGCTGGAGTCTACAATCGATACGATCCTCGACCACCTTCAACCGGAAAGGGCATAGCGATGCAGCAAGTGAAACCGCCCATCCTCGGCCTCACCCACCAACGCCAGATCATTGATCTGAAACGGCTGAGGCAGCAACGGGGCAAGCCGCGATTGCAGCGCCGCTTCAACCGTTGTCAGCGTGGCTTTGTCGAATTTACCGCTGAGCGTGATGTGAAAGCGAAACGCATCCATCACGTAAGGATAACCCCATTGCACCAAGTTGGCGTCCTGCTGGGTGGTCAGGCCACTTGCGCGGCGCCGATCAAGCTCGGACTGGGCAGGCGGCGCACGAAAGCTGTCCAGCTCGCGCACGCAAGCGGCGGCCAAAGCGTTCAGCGCGGCCTCATCCCCCAGCGGGCGCAGGGCCAGGAACCGGCCAAGTCGGGCGATCGCCAGCCCGTCCTGGACAATAGCGGGCTGCGTGGCCGCGACCCGCGCGCAGGCGTCTTGCAACGCCTCAACCGTTTGCCCATCCCGCAGCCGAAACGGGGGCTTGATTGTCGCATGCAGACCGTACTTGCGCGGCCCTTCGGTCACGGCTGCAACATCAACGCTGTCGATCACGGGATGGACAAGGGCGGCGCCGGCCTCGATGTCCCAACCCAGCCAGCTGCTGGCGAATTTCGTCCATTCAGCCGTGGCTGGTGGCGCAAAATAGATCGCGTATCGCGTGAATGTCACATTGGCCTCCTATGCGTGGCCTTCTCAATAGCTCAGACCGTGTGAAGTTCAGATGACAGAAGAAATGATCCTTGCCAATGCCACGCTTGTCCTTCCGAATGAGACGGTTACAGGCAGCGTCCGTATCGTGGGCGAGACGATTGCAGACATCGCAACCGGCCCGACCGTTCCGGTCGGTGCCGTTGACTGCGAAGGCGACTATGTCAGCCCCGGTCTGGTTGAGTTGCATACCGACAACCTTGAACGCCACATCCAGCCGCGGCCCAAGGTCGACTGGCCCCATGCAGCAGCCATTCTGGCCCATGATGCCGAACTGGCCAGCACCGGGATTACCACCGTGTTTGATGCGATGCGCATCGGCTCGATCCCAAGTGGCAACCGCTACAAAAAATATGCGCGCGATCTGTCCCGCGAGCTATGGCAGCTGCGCGAGCAGGACGCCTTGAAGATCAGCCACTTTTTGCACCTCAGGGCCGAGGTGTGCTCGGAAACGCTGGTGGATGAGTTGGATGAGTTCAGCGCCGAAGATCGTGTGGGGCTGGTGTCTCTTATGGATCATACGCCGGGGCAGCGGCAGTTCCGGAATATGTCGCAGCTAGAAGCCTATATGAAGGGCAAGCACAGCATGTCAGACGACGACTTTCTGCAGCATGTGGCCCAGCTCAAGGCGCTGCGCGACCGGAATGGTGACCGGCACGAGGTTGAAACCGTGAAAGCAGCAAAACGCTTTGGCGCGATCCTGGCCAGTCACGATGATACCACGCAGGAACAGGTGGCTGTATCCGCCGGTCACGGCATTCGGCTGGCCGAGTTTCCGACAACCGTAGAGGCCGCGCAGGCCTGCCATGATCACGGTATCAAGGTCATGATGGGTGCGCCCAACGTAATCCGGGGCGGGTCGCATTCCGGCAATGTCGCCGCGCAAGAGTTGGCTGATCTTGGTTATCTCGACATTTTATCTTCGGACTATGTGCCCGCCGCCTTGCTGCTGTCAGCGGCGCGTCTGGGTGAGCAGTGGGGCGATATGTCCCGCGGTTTGCGGACTGTGACCCAAGCCCCTGCACAGGCCGTTGGTCTGGAGGATCGCGGCGAGCTGCGCATCGGTGCAAGGGCGGATGTGATCCGGTTTCGATTGCGGGAAGGTGCACCTGCTCTGAATGGTGTCTGGTCACGCGGACGGCGCGTTGCCTGATCAGGCCCTGTAGAACAAATACCTGTCCGGCGCGATTGTATCCGGGCCGCTGATCTGTTTGAACCCCACCAAAGGCTGCCCCGATATCAACAATCCCCCGGGCCGCATCACTTGCGCGATCAAAGGGCTCAGGCGGGCTGCTTCTGCGATATCTTCTTCCTTGATTCCACGCCCAAAATCATAATGCGCCAACACGATCTTTGGGCCGCCAGCAGCCAGCTTTTCGAGCATTGGCTCAGCCTCGCCCTGCAAGAAATCTTGGGCGGGAGGGGTGCTGGATGGGTGGCATTGCAGTACCCGATCCATAACCCAGATGCGCCGATCGGGCATGATTTCCCGCAGGTGGTCATAGGTGCGCCCGTTGCCCAACCCCATGTCCAGAACGTCGCCATCCATGTCGCTGACTTGTGCGACCGCCCAGTTCAGCCCGTCGCGTTGTGCCGTTAACCGGCGCAGCATGGAATCTAGTCGGCTCATTCAGGTCTCCATGGGTTGTTTCTCAGATGGTGCGACCCAGGTGAGGCCGGGACCGTCCAGAAGTCTGCGCAGCAACCCTTCTGTAAAGGTCCAGATGTCTTGATCATGAACCAGATGATGCGTCAACACTCCGAATGGTTCGGCGTTGTCGGTGCGCCCCTCACGCCGGTCACGCAGCAGTTTGACTGTTTGGGCAATCAGCTTGTCCGCTGCGGTCAACCCGCGCGTTCCGCGCCAGTCGATCGGGTCCAGATGGGTGTTGATCTGTTCCATCCCGGGCGCAGACCAGCGTGTCTTGCGTGGCGTTGCGGTTGAGATGATGCGGAACCCAAGTCCGGGCAGGTGTTCGACCACCTCGGGCGCAATGCGGTTCCAAGGGGGCACGAACATCGGGTATAGCCGGTCTCCGAACAATGTACGCAAGCGATCCAACCCAGCTTGCGCATCCGCAGTAATGTCTTCGACAGGCCGATGCAGTCGGAACTCGGATTTCTTCTCATCCACTGGTGCGTGGTTCTGATGAGCCCAGCCATGCACCACCGGGACCAGCATCCGATGCCGTTCCACGTAATCTACCAGCCGACTATCGGCGTTGCGCGGAATGACCGCCAAATGAACGGGCAGGCCAAGAGATTGGGACAAGCCTGCCAGCGTCTTCAGCTGCGGCGTTCCCGAGACGGCGTCGTCGTCCCGCCACCACAGCGGAAGGGAAAGGTTCTGCACACGCCAGCGGTGCAGCTCGGACTCTAGGGGCTGCCAGTCAATTGTCATGCTTGCGCCCTTATTTTAACCGCAATTTCGACGGATCTATCGGCCCCGTCAAAGCCCTTGGTTGAAACGGGGCGCGGACCATTCAGGATAACAGCCTCAACAGCCCGCGCCAAAGCAGGCCCACCAAGCTCCTTGCTGGGTAGCAGTTCGATGCCAGATATCTCAGAAAGACTTGTCCCACGTAGTGTCTGTTCGACCTCTTTGCCATCGTCAAACGGAATGAACACAGCTGGCGTGCCGGATTGCAGAATGTCCAGCGCGGTATTGTAGCCGCACATGCTGACGGACGCTGCGGCCAGTGGCAGCATCTGGCGGAAATCCGGACGAACAGGTTCCAACGTTACCGGGGCATCACCCACATCGTTTTGCAAGTCGGCAATGCGTTGCCGTGCGTCTTGACCGCCCACCAACAGGCGCCAGCGCCTGTTGGGCATCTTGCGGGCGGCCTCGATGGCCGCGCGAAAGATCGGCTGGCCCACGGATCCACCGCCGGCGCTGACCAACACCTCGCCTTTGCCAACGGCATCCGGGTGCGGCACGGGGGCTTTGGGTGCGACGAAACCGGTATAGAACAACCGCTTGCGCAAGCGATCGGTAACCGGCCAGCTGACATCCAGCGGAACAACATCTTGATCTGCATGGACGAGGATACCGTCGTAGTACCGGAGCACGATCTCTTCCGCACGTTGCGCTTTGGACTCTTTCGACGGTGGGGCCAGAATATCCCGGATCGAGCCCAAAATGGTCGGGCGGTGCGGCAGGGTCCGGGCAGCCTCAAGCGCCGCGATGAACTCGGTCGCCAGTGACCGGCGGCCAAGGGGAAACAGCTCAGTGATCAGAACATCCGGCACGAAACTTACAACGGCTTTCACCAGTGCAGTTTCACGCGCTTTTAGGTAGGCCGCGTCGGCGATTTCACCGTTTGCGGTTAAAAGCCGAGTAAAGTCGGTTCCGTCCGAGCGAAGTGGCGGCAACCCCAAAAGGCTGACACCCGCACTGTCCAATTGCGGCGCAGGCATTCCACCCGAAACGACAAAGGTCTCGTGCCCCGCGCGTTCAAATGCCTTGCCCAGCGTCAACGCCCGACTCAGGTGCCCGGTGCCCAGCAGGTGCGTGACAATGATCATTACCTTCATAGGTTGGCCTCGGGCCGGATCAGGCGGACGGGTTCTGGCAGAGGCGTGAGGGATGGCATATCAACGATATATAGCCGATTGCGCTTGATTTTGAATGGGGCGGGGCCGTCGAAATCCCAACCCCAGGCACGCGCCAGAATAACCCGCATGATGCCGATATGGCAGACCGCAACCGTGTCGCCGGATAGCCCGTCCAGCCAGGGCATTAGCCGTGACCAGACTTCGGTCGGGCTTTCACCATTTGGTGGGCGGAATTCCCAGCTCCAATCCTCTATATGGCGGTATCCACTTTTGGGGTCTGCTATCAGATCGGCACCGCGCAACCCTTCCCAATCACCCCAGTTCATCTCGGTCAGTGCATCCGAGGTCCGTGGGTCGCGCCCGGCAACAAGTCGCGCGGTCTCGCTGGCCCTTAGCAGCGGACTGGACCAAAGGGTCGCGTCCTTCCACGTGTCAGGCAGGCGTGTGTTTGCAAGTTCAGCCCGGGCATCCGCATCCAGCGGAATGTCGCTGCGTCCTTGAATGCGGCCTGCGCGGTTCCAGTGCGTGTGGCCATGTCTGAGCAGGGCTAAACGCGTCATCTTTGGGCCTCCACCAATGGTCGTGCGGATCGCCAGAACCGCTCGGTGGCCGCAGGCAGTAAGTGACGCTCGGCCATCCGAGTGCGGGCCTCGGCCCCCAGTGACAGACGAAGCGACAGGTCATCCAGTAACCTGCGCAATCGGGCGGCCAGACCCTTGGCGCCGGTGCTGACCTGCGGGTAGTACGACGGGGTCAGCACATCCCGCACACCGGGCCTATCCTGCGCAACAATAGGCACACCGCTGGCTTGTGCTTCAAGATAGACCATCCCAAAAGCTTCGTTCACACCGGGCCAAACCAAGACCGACGCCTCACGGTACAGATCTTGCAGCGCTTGGCGGTCGCACTGCCCCAGAAACCGTACCTTTGATCCGAACGGAGCCATCAGATTTTCAACTTCGCGACGGGCCGGACCATCGCCCGCAATATTCAGGCTCCAAACCCCATCCAGAAGGGCCAAAGTTTGGGCAATAAGGTCGTAAGACGCCAGTTTGTCACCCTGACGCATCATACCAACGCTCAGCATCGGACCTTCGCACTTGGATGCAGGCGGTAAGTCCGACAAGGGAAGAAACGGCGGCAGTTCGACAAGGCTTTGATCCCCGCACCTGTCCCGTTCAAGCGCAATCAGGTCATTGGCCGTAT
Organism: Ruegeria sp. YTSA135; assembly: GCF_059610165.1. Taxonomy (NCBI): domain Bacteria; kingdom Pseudomonadati; phylum Pseudomonadota; class Alphaproteobacteria; order Rhodobacterales; family Roseobacteraceae; genus Ruegeria; species Ruegeria sp. YTSA135. The sequence goes on from NZ_JBXWNC010000007.1 coordinate 11,633, forward strand.
GGTAGAAAATCACTCGCGCCGCGTCGCAGGCATCATGCGCGGCTTGGGCAAAACTGGCCCAAGGACCATCTAATCGGCTGGTCGCACGGGTGCTTTCGATCTGGACATAAGGGATATTCCGCGCCTTGCAAACACGCGGGCCTACAAGGTCGGGCGCTTTGTAGTAGTTGTGATACGTCACCCAAAGGGACGTGTCCAAGGGCATCTCAGCGACAAGGCGCTGCACCTCTGCCTGTGCCTCGGCGCGCAACGCCGTATGAACCTGCGCATCACCGGATTTGTCGTAGATACGCAGTCGTGAGGCCAGCTCGACGGTGTCCCCCTGCGCGGCAATCGCCTGCATAAGGTTGCGCGCCATTTCGCGATCCCCAGATGGGACCGGGCTGTCGGGTGCCTTCATCGGACAGTAAAAGGCGACCCGAGTCATCAGTTTGTGTCCGCACCCAATGCGCGCAGCCGTTTGGAAAGACGGGCGATACCCGGGTCCATGCGGAAGTCAGAGATCAGACGGTCATAGGCAGCAGCAGCCATCGAGGCGGTTTTCCGGGGATCATCGGCCAGGCGGACAATAGCCGAGGCCAGCGCGCTAGGATCGTCGTCGGACAGCACCCCGTGGGTTCCGGTTTCAATGAATTCTGGGATGGCCGACACGGGCGCCGAAAGAATTGGTAACAGCTGGGACGCAGCCTCCATCAAAACGTTGGGCAGCCCATCGCGGTCTCCGTCCGCTGCAATCCGACTGGGTAGTACGAACAGGTCGGCAGCTCGCATTGCTGCGATGACTTCAGGCTGATCGCAGGCGCCCTTCCAAGTGATCCGATGCGCCAGACCTGCGGCCTCGGCCCGGTTTTGGAGCGCATCGCTCAACGTTCCGCCTCCGATATGCGTCCAGTGCCAGTCGAGTGTTTCAGGCAACAGCGCAAAAGCGTCGATCAGGCGATCAAAACCCTTTTTCTCGACCAATCGGCCGACGGACAGCATGTGAAACGGCCCGCTCGGGGTGCGCGGCACACGGTTTGGGGGGTCGGGAAAGCGGTCAAGGTCCAGTCCGTGATAGATCAGGTCAACCCGCGACGGATCATCAGCAAGGCCACGCAGATGTTCGGCACCGATGGAAGTGCAGGTCGCGCCAAAGGCCGCACCATGTGTCACTTCTTGCAATTTTTCCCGTTTTTCCCACTCTGGCGAGGTCCAGATGTCCTTTGCATGGGCGGAAAAGCTCCATGGCAGGGCGCGCATGATCGCAGCATAACGGGCGACCGAGGATGGAGTGTGCATGAAATGGGCATACATCACTTTTGTCGCATTGGGCAATTCGGCGGCTAGAACACAGGCCTGTCCGAACCTGCGGATGCGGTTATGGGTGGGATCGCGGCGCAAGTCCGTACGCCAAATCTGGTAGGCCTCGGCGTAGCCGGGCAGAGTTTTCGCCTTTTCACGTGCGGCCCAGACGCGCTGCGGCTCATCGTACAGATATTCAGGCAAGTAATGCACATGACCCTGGAACCGATCGTGCAACGGGTGGCGCTTTATGTCAGTTGGATAGCGCAAGGACCAGATATCAAAGCTGTGCCCGGCATCCTGCAGGGCGACAAGTTCCTGGGCGATGAACGTCTCGGACAGGCGCGGCCAACCTTTGACCAGCACCGCCAGTTTCGGCTGTATTGCTGTCATCCGGTGGCCCGTTTCTGTTCCTGACCCAACAGCGCGTCTACGCGATCGACGACATAGTCCAGCCCGTCCAGTAGCCCGTCCTGAATAGCCTGCGATGGAAGCGGTTGTTCGGGCAGGTTGCGAATTGCCTGTATCATCGCCTCTGGCGTCAAGCCGTCCCGATTTTCGTCCAGCATGCGGACAAGCCCCAGACTTTCGGCGCGCGACGCTCGGATCCATTGCTCGAGCCGGGGTGTTGAGCGTGGCACGATGACGGCGCGTTTATCGAACGAGAGTACCTCGCAAAAGGTGTTGTAGCCGCCCATGCAGACAACACCCGAGGCACCGGCAAAAAGGGTTTCGATCTGGGATTCGAACCCAACGGCGGTTACCCGACCGTTTAGCGCGGCAACGCGGGTCTCAAATTCGTCCCGCAATTCGCCAGACAGAAAGGGGCCGTATACCAGTACGGCACGCGGTGACAGGGTAGGGTCTTTTTCATATGCTGACAAAACAAGGTTCACCATCGCCTTGCCATCGCCGCCGCCACCCGGAGTGATCAGAATATAAGGTTTCTCGGGCGGCTCACCCACGGGGTTGAGGTCTCGGCGTAAGTACCCGGTCCAGTGAATGCGCGACTGCGCTGCTCTGCTCAGTGGCAGGCCTTGGGTCGGGTCATAGATCGAGCGCAGCCCGTATATCCAAATCTCATGGTAGAACCGCTCGGTCGCGGTGATGGCTTCTTTCCTCTCCCATTCAGCGGCCAGCACTTCGGGTTCATCAAGCACGTCGCGTAGCCCAAGAACCAGTTTCGTGCGCTGCGACTGCAGAAGAGTTTCCAGCGTAGGCAGAAGCTCACCGCGAAATCCGGTGGGTTCCTTGTCAACGATCAGCATATCGGGATCGAATTGCTGTACAGAGGTCTGGATAAGGCCCGCGCGCAGCTCGGTCACTTCTTCTATGCCCATTCCGATCGTCCGCGCCGCGTAAGAGCCATCGGCGCGTTTGGTGACACCCGGCAGTCGGACGTGATCAACCCGGCGCGGAAAGGTGAATCGCCCCGCCACCGGCGATCCCGTGAGGATCAGGGCGGATGCGTCCGGGTTGGCTTGCGTGATAGCCGCTGCAAGGGCGCGCGACCGACGCAGATGGCCCAGCCCGAAGGTATCGTGGCTGTAGAGCAGAATGCGCGGCGCCCGGCCGGTCGTTTTGTCTTGTATTCCCAGGCTCATGCTTTCGCCTATCGTGTTTTTGGGTTCAACTCCGCGCGTTTGCCCCCGTTACCGTATATTTTTTGACGCCGCTTGCCAAAGGGGTTCCCAAGACAGGGCAAATTCGTCAACCATGGCGAAATAGCAACATTCGATACGCGGCTAAGTCAGGGGAAATCACCCCCATCAGCCTGACATCGGACTTGCTGTTCCACGCAATTGCAGGGCCGGTCATATTCAGTTTTTCCTAGGTTGAAAACACTCTTGTTGTTCGCAGTGCAGCAGGAACACGAAATGACACGATCACGAGAAGAAAAAGGCTGAATATTTGAATACGCTCAGGTGCTTCTGTAGTCTTTTGGATAATACGCGAATTGGATAGGCTGCTTGATGAAACTTACACTCAGTGCTGTGATAGCCATTCTTGTTTGGGCAGTCGCAGCCGCCCTCGTTACAACGGCAGCGGCACAGACATCCTTGATCCCGGGATATGGGTCGGGGTCTGCCACTGGGTCAGATGCGAACACGGATAGCGATCTGGCCGCCGCGATCCGAGCCGCGACCGAATCTGGCGCCAGCGTGATTGTTATAGACAGCACCGGGCAGGTCGTATCTTCGGGGACTCAAGACGAGGCTCTTGAGTCCGACACACTCGACCCGATGGGGGGCGGGTCGCAGCTGATGAAAGCGCAGGAGAGGTTGTCGGATTTTCGCGCATCCATGCATGCGCGCTTGCAGGCTTTGCCTTATTCAATTTTCGAAGTGCAGTATATTTTGCGCCAAACCAGCCCGGATGGCCGGATTCAGACATATCTTGAAGTCTTGTTCTGGAACATTCTGTTCCTGCTGCTGGGGCGCTGGTTGTCTGCCGAAATCTACGGCAAGCGCATCGCGCGTCGGTTCGTAGTGGCGCGCACCAAGGAAGACCCGAAAGGCTATCGCGAAAAAATGCCCTTCCTGGTGTTCCGTTTCTTCATGGGCATAGGTGCCACTGTCTTTGCGATGGTGATGGCGCTGATCGTGGGGTACTTGATCTTTGGTGAGGCCGAAGACATCTCGATCCAGTTCACGGTCACGGCGATCTTTACCGCGTTTTTCCTGTCGCGCACCGTGTCCGACCTGTGGCGGATGGTGTTGTCGCCCTATCTCAGCCAATACCGGCTGCCACCGTTTTCGGATCGCGACGCGAAGCGCCTGTATATATGGGCGTCGGTGATTGCGACCTATGATATCTCGGTTGTGCTGTTTTCGACCTGGGTTGCTGACTTTGGATTGAACTACAACATCTACGCGATGGTCTATGGCAGCCTGACCATGGTCGGCGCGCTGGGCAACGTTTTGATGATCTTGTTCAACGCACGGGCGATTTCCAATGCCATTAGGGGGGGTCGGTCACCGGATCGGGTTTCGTGGTTATTGCGCTTTGTTTCATTCGCGTGGGCGCCGGTTGTGATCGTCTATATTGTCTTTAGTTGGTTCAAACTGGCGGTTGATCTGGTTCTGGAGCATGAGCACTCGCTGCCGATCGTCGCCAGCAGCTATGCGATCTTCATGTCCGTGGTCGTTGCATACGGGGCGATGAACTACCTGCTCGAGCGGTACTTTGATCGCAATCGTCAGATTGAAGACAAAAACGCCGATGCGGACGAGGACATCAACGAACCCGTCGAGAAACCAAAGTCAGACAGGCAGCAACAATCGATCCTGACATATGAGGACCTCGCCCGTCGTGTGGCGGGAATTCTGGCCTTCGTTGTCGGCCTCTATGCGTTGGTCGTGATCTGGAATCCCGGAATTGACTGGACCGAAGACCTGCCGATTGACCGGGCGCTGGATGTGATGACGATCTTGTTCATCGGTTATATCCTGTTCCACTTCTTCCGCATCTGGATCGACTCGAAAATCGCGGAAGAGATTGATGACGGCAGTGAAGAGGCCGAATTGGGTGATGAGGGCGGTGAGGGGGGGCAAAGCCGTTTGGCAACGCTGCTGCCGTTGTTCCGCGGCGCGATCCTTGCTGTTGTTGTGGTTACCATCGTTCTGATTGTGCTGATGGAATTGGGTATAAATGTTAGCCCATTATTCGCAGGCGCCGGTGTGGTCGGACTGGCAGTGGGGTTCGGTTCGCAAACGCTGGTGCGGGACATTTTTTCGGGGGCGTTCTTCCTGTTGGACGATGCGTTTCGGAAAGGGGAATACATCGACATTGGCGATGTCAAAGGAACGGTTGAAAAAATCTCGGTCCGGTCGTTCCAGTTGCGGCATCATCTGGGCGCGCTGAACACGATACCTTTTGGTGAGATCAAGGTGCTGACCAACTATTCCCGCGATTGGGTGATCATGAAGCTGCCGCTACGGGTGACTTATGACACGGATGTCGAAAAGGTGCGGAAGCTGATCAAGAAACTGGGTCAGGAGTTGCTGAGCGACCCGGTGATCGGTGAGAATTTTATCCAGCCGTTGAAGTCGCAGGGCGTGATCGAGATGCAGGACTCGGCGATGATCATTCGGGTCAAATTCATGACCAAGCCGGGGGATCAGTGGCTGGTGCGCAAGAAGGTCTATCAGGAAATCCGCGAGCTTTTTGCCCGGGAAGGTATCAATTTTGCCCACCGCGAAGTCACCGTTCGGCTCGCTGAAGGCAAAGAAGCCGAAAATCTGTCACCCAAGCAACGCGAAGCGGTCACGGGCGCGGTGCAGGCCGCCATCGATGAAGACTATCTGGACGATATCGGACCCGGAGGGGACGACCGCTAGCGGGGCTCTCCCGCCCCTTTGGTGTGCGTCTCTGGCGAGACGCCCCGCAAAGCGTTGGGCCGCGCCGCGCGTACCGCGCGGCGGTTGCGCTAGCCGGAAAGCGATGACCAGACGGGTTGAGATGTGCCTAGTTTTTCGGCGGGCAAAGCCCAACGCATATTTGCGGCCCCGACGGTCAATGCCGGTTTCAGGCGATGGCCAGCCCCCCAGCCCGACGCTTCGGGCTTTTGATTATAGTCTGCGGGCGTCGCGCCTGTGATCTCTTCTGAGGTGTCGGATTTCGCCAGCGCGGCCAATAGATCTGCGGTCCGGGCCAGAGACAATTGTGCGAGCATTATGGAGTTGCCAGATGCGGCCTCAGCTAGCGCAGACAGGACCGCGGCGGCCATAAGGTAGCCTGTCGCGTGGTCCAACGCCTGAACCGGCAGCGGTGTTGGCTTATCTGCCTTCGCCCAGGCGCGGCCAGAATCGGCGATGCCTGCGCTCATCTGCACAAGACTGTCAAAGCCGCGTCTGGACGACCACGGCCCCTGCCAGCCGTAGGCGTTCAGCGTGACTTCAATCCGGTTCGGTGCCAGATCATCCCGTTTGGTCCTTGGCAGACCAAGCGCATCCAAAGCGCCCGGCCGGTAGCCGTGTACGAATACATCCGCCTGTGACAACAAGTGTTCCAGCTTTTTCATGCCGAAAGGCGATTTTAGGTCCAAATACGTACAGTGTTTGCCCAATGAGATATCCGGGATCACGCCGGGTTCATCCCATCCGGGGGGATCAACGCGCAGAACTTCGGCCCCGAAACCAGCAAGCGTTCGGGTCGAGACCGGACCCGCCAGAACGCGGGTGAGGTCCAGAACCCGCAAGCCTGACAGTGGTCGTTGGGCGGTCGCTTCCGGCCGGTCTCGTACAACGATCCGACGTGGGCTGTGCCAGCCAATCAGCGGGTCGCGGGAGACTGCCCGACCCTGCGGATGCTCAAGCCACTCCGCACGGCTGCGCATGGCTGCAGCCACCCCGCCCTCGGCCACGATCGCGGTTTCCAGGTCCACGACAGACCACTCTTTCAAAGCTTGGGACACAGCATCGCGATTGCCCGGAACACCAAGCACTTTCAGAGCGGCTGCCTTGTGGCGCGGCAGATTGGTATGCAGCCTGATCCAGCCGTCGGACGCCTGATAATCTCCGGCTACAGCATCCCAAAGGCTTGGCATCTCCCACCCGTCCGGCTTGAAAGAAAACCCATACCACAGTGAGGCCAATCGGTGATCGACGGAAACCTCTGGTGCCTTGGGCGCAAGGTTCAACGCGCTGACAAGACGCGCCAGTTCCTGTCCTACGGCGGCGAAGCTCGCGGTTGCCAGCTCACTTACAGCAAAAACGCTGGGTCGTGCGCCCTTGCCAATCGACTTGTAGCTGTCTGATGCGGGAAGGGCGGACATCAAGGTCATTGTTGATATGGGTCCAAACTGTCGCGCAGACCGTCGCCGAGGAAATTGAAGGCCAAGACGATGACGATGATCGGCAGCATTGGGATTGCCGTCCACGGATAGATCTCGATCGAAGCAAGGTTCTGTGCGTCGTTCAACATTACGCCCCAACTGACGGCCGGCGCCCTGAGGCCAAGGCCAAGAAAGCTGAGCGCCGTTTCCCCAAGAATCATTGCGGGAATCGACAGGGTGGCCGACGCGATGAGATGCGACATGAAGTTCGGCAGCAGGTGCTTGCGAATGACGCGCCCTGAGCTTGCGCCCATCATCTCGGCCGCGCGCACATATTCCTCCTCGCGCAGGGACAGGAATTTGGCGCGGACAGAGCGGGCCAGACCGGGCCAGTCGAGAATGCCGAGGATGATCGAGATAATGAAGAACACTGCGACAGGGCTCCAGTTCGAAGGCACCGCAGCGGACAGGGCCAGCCAAAGTGGCAATTCCGGCAACGAGCGGAGAATCTCGATCACGCGGTTGATGACCCAATCGATCTTGCCACCGAAATATCCCGCCATTGAGCCGAATATGATGCCCAGAAAGAAAGACACCGAGATACCGATCAGGCCAACGGTTAGGGACAGTTGCGCCCCGTAGAGGATGCGGCTGAAAATGTCCCGGCCAAGACGGTCAGAGCCCCAGAGGAACAGTGTCGCGCCTTCCGGAGGACAGAACAGGTGAGTGTCCGATCTGATCAGCCCGGCTAGTTTGTATTCTGTCCCCTCACAAAAGAATTTGATCGGACGCGGGTCTTCAAGGTCGGGGACGAATTTCCATTGAAAGGTTTCCAAATCCGCCTCGGCCACGATGGGGAAAACATGGGGACCGATGAACTTACCCTCGTAGAACCAATTTACGCTTTGCGGTGGAGCATAGAGATGCTCACCGTTGCGTTCATTCGGCCCGTAGGGCGCGATGAAGCCGGCAAAGGGCAGCATCAGATAGCAAAGCAGCAGAAAGATGCCTGAGATCAAGCCCAGCTTGTGGGTTTTGAACTTGCGCCAGACCAGCACCCAGTTCGGCGCGTCCAGATCGGCGCGTTCAAGCTGTTGCAGGGCGGCTTCCGGGTCGAATGGGGCATCGTCGACAAAGCGACCATCTGGACGTTGGGTCATGCGTCTCGCCCCTCGTATCGGATGCGCGGGTCGAGCATGACCAGCAGGATGTCAGAGATCATGGTACCGATCAGAGTCAGCAGCGCCACGAACATAAGGATGAAGGCAGACAGGAACTGATCTTGCGTTTTCAGCGCCGTCAGCAGGGTTGGGCCGATGGTTTGCAGGCCCAGGACGACCGAGACAAGAACTGAGCCGGATACCATCGACGGCAGCAGGTTGCCGATATCGGCCACGAACGGGTTGAAAGCCACGCGCAGCGGGTATTTCGTCAACATCCGAGAGGGTGACATACCTTTGGCAATTGCGGTTTCTACATACGGTTTGCCCAGTTCGTCCAGCATATTGGCGCGCAGGCGCTGCATCATGGCCGATGCGCCCGATGTGCCGATCACAAAGGTCGGGACGATCAGGTGGACCAGGATGGATTTCAGCTTGTCCCAGCTCATCGGCTGGCCTTCGAATGATGGGTCCATCAGGCCGCCAATGGGGAGGTTGAAATACTGGTGGCCGTAATAGAACAGGATCAGTGCCAGCAAGAAGTTTGGCGTGGCCAGGCCAAGATAGCCGACAAAGGCTGAGGTATAGTCAATCCACGTCCGTGACCGCGCCGCAGCGATGACACCCAAGGGCAGTGCAACCGCATAGACAAAAAGGATCGCTGCCAGATTGACCACTACGGTCAGCCAAAGCGTATCGCCAACGATCTCGGCCACGGGGCGGTCGAATTCAAAAGACCAGCCATAGTTGCCTTGCAACAGACCATCAAACCCGTGCGGACCGGGCCAGAAACCCATCCAGATCAGGTATTGTTCCCAAATAGGCCGGTCCAGCGCGTATTCCTTACGTAGAAATTCAGCCTTTTGTACGCCGGCAGATTGCCCCGAGGCCTGAAGTTCAGCGATCTGATTGCTGAGATAGTCGCCGGGCGGCAGGTTGATGATCACGAAGATCAGCACCGACACTACTACCAGCGTCAGCAGCATCGTGAAAAAGCGATAGACTGCATAACGCAGCATAACCATTTAGCTGCTCCTGATCAGTCGGCGAAGAAAAACTCGTCCGGTCGGTGAATGCCGAAATGCGCGCCGGGTTCCCACGCCCACATGGCCTGTTCGGGTACGTTGCGCAGGCGGTTGGACACCACGATTGGCTGAGGCGCGCCGTTCAATATGCCGATCGCGTAAACCTGATCGGCGTGAATGTTCAGCATTTCCGTCCAAACGGCCTCGCGCTCTTCATTCGTTGTGGCAATTTCCCAGTCATGGGCCAATTTCATCAAACGCTCGGCTTCGGGCATGTCGGGCGCTTCTCCAACATCCCCGCCTGTTTGGTGATACTGGCCCCATTTCGGCCAGGCCAGAAAGACCTGATCTGTCGGCGCGAGGTAGGCGGGCGAGGTGTGGGTCTGCGGAATTCCATCATCCCAGCCATACCAAACCGAGGCCATGGTGTTGCCCGCGAAAACGCGATTGCGCAGGATATCCCGATCTAGCGGGCGCATCACCAAATCAACGCCAATCTCGCGCCACGTGTCGGTAACGATTTGCAGGGCGTTCTCAACCTCTTGCCGTTCACCCGCGGTTTCGATGATCAGTTCCATCGGTCGTCCATCGGGAAGCAGGCGGATCCCGCTTTTGTCACGCTCGGCCAAGCCGGCCTCATCAAGCAGGGCGTTGGCCTGTTCGATATCGTATTGCGCCCAAGCTTCGGCATTCTTTTCAGAGTAGAACGGAGAAGCAGGCAGCACCGACATGGCGCCAGGTTGCGCCAGCTTGAAATAAAGCGCCTGATTGATCGTGTTGCGGTCAATGGCCAGCGACAGGGCGCGGCGTACACGCACGTCGCGCAAAACCTCGCGCCACGCCTCATCTGCAAAGTTCAGGTTTGGATAGATCGCGATTTGCGAGGCGACGCCAGTTTTCCACAGCAGCGTTTTGTAGTTTCCAACCTTTTCGCCTTTTTTAAGGATCGACGCATCGCGGAAGGACAGCCCACGTCCCTGGAGATCAGTTTCACCTGCGTTTGCTTTCGCCGCAACGAGACCTGGAGCGACGATTTCCATTTCGACCACGTCGATATAAGGCAGTTGCACCCCATTGCTGTCGATACGGTGGTAGTACGGGTTGCGTACAAAGTTATGCCGGATTTTCTTGCCCGAGCTTGCGTTCAGCCAAGGTTGAAGCGTGGGCAGTTCGTGGTTGTCGAACTTGTACAGGTTGTCCAGTTTGTTGTGCAGCGCCGCCCAGCTTTTGACGCGCGCATCGTCGACCAGAAAGGCCAGTTCTTCGGCGTCTGCGTATTTTTCGTGGTATTGCTTCAGAAACTCGGCAGGGCGGTAGATGAATGGCGGCCGTGCCTGCGCCAGAGATTGAAGGAAGTCGGGATTGGGATCTTCCCACTCAAAAACAACGGTGGTGGCGTCGGGAAAGGAAACAGTCGGAGATTTACCTTCGACGATAAGGAAATCCGGCGGACCAGAGGGGCTGAGAAGTTCGTTATTGGCAACATCTTCCCACCAATAACGGAAATCGTCCGAGGTGAAGGGCGATCCGTCCGACCACTTGTGTCCTTCGCGCAGATTCAGGGTGAACTTGCGGTTGTCCTCGTTTTCGAACGATTCCAGCAGATCGGGCACAAGCTCATACTTCTCGTTAAAACCGACGAGACGCGCATAACCATACACCACCATCTGACGGATGTCCTTTGACCGGGTCACCATCGTTCGCAAAGTGCCGCCCGGCGTTCCGAATTCCCGACCCTTCGCAGCCAGATCAACAACCAGCGGTTCTGCGGGCAGCCGTTCCCGGACCGGCGGCAAATGTCCAGCGTTCACTTCAGAGGACCAGAATTGCCCTTCTTTCGGGGTGGGAATGTCTGCCGTGGCGGGCAGCATCCCCGCAACGGCCAGTGCGGCAGCCAGAAAAAGGGGGCGAGTGGTCTTAAACATGGCATCTTACCTTATGGCCGGGCTCCATCTCTACCAGTGAGGGCATCACGGAGTCGGTTAATCGGAAGGCGTCATCCCAACTGTCTGGCGAACCTGCGCCCAACGCAACCAGTTTCAGGTTGATGGGTCGGTTGATGTCAGGTTCCGGTTGGGCTGCAATCAGCGCCTTGGTGTATGGATGGCGGGGGTTGTAGAATAGCGTTTCGGGTGGGGCTTGCTCAACGACCAGTCCCCTGCGCATCACGGCGACCTCATCAGCGATGCGGGCCACGACGGCGAGGTCGTGAGAAATGAACAGATAGGACAGGTTCAGACTGTCCTGCAGGTTTTCCAGAAGCGTCAGGATTTGTTCCTGAACTGATACGTCAAGGGCCGAGGTCGGCTCGTCGCAGACAATAAGCTGCGGGTCCAGCATCATTGCGCGCGCGATGGAAAGACGCTGCCGCTGACCGCCGGAGAATGCATGTGGATAGCGTTTCAGCATATCTGCGTTCAGACCAACCCGCTTCAGCATATCGGCGGCTTTGTCCCGCTGTTCTGACGCGGTTCCGATATTGTGAATCTCTAACGGCTCGGTCATGGCGTCCTGAATGCGCATGCGCGGGCTGAGAGAGCTGTAGGGGTCTTGGAAAACCATCTGAGCTTTACGTTGAAAGGCGGTGCGCTGGGCGCGCGTCATGTGGTGCACCGTGATCGTCTCTTCGGTCGCTGAGGTCCGAAAAAGAACCTCTCCTCCGGGGTCGGGCAGTTCGGCGCCAAGTGCTATGCGGGCCGCCGTTGTCTTGCCAGATCCGCTTTCACCCACGATGGCAAGCGTCTTGCCGCGGGCAAGTTTCAGGTCGACACCCCGGCAGGCATGGATCAACCTCTCACCCTGCCAGCCTCTGCTGGAGCGCATGGTGTAGGTTTTGGAGACATCTTTCATTTCCAGGATCAGGTCCTCGTCGGACATGGGGATGCCAACCGCGTTCTCATCGGGAATACAGGGTGCCGCGTTGAACAGTTGTTGGGTGTAAGGGTGGGCTGGTGAGGTAAGGATCGGGGCTGCGGCACCGGACTCCATGACGCGCCCCTTGTGCATGACAACCACCTTTTCGGCCATGTTGGCGACGACGCCTAGATCGTGGGTCACGAGGATCAGAGCCATACCGGTTTCGCGTTGCAACTCTTTGATCAGGCCCAGCACCTGCGCCTGCGTTGTCACGTCCAGCGCGGTCGTCGGCTCATCCGCGATCAGCAGTTCAGGGCGTGCGACCATCGCCATCGCGATCATGGCACGCTGCCGCATGCCGCCGGACAATTCGAACGGGTACGAGTCGTAAGCACGTTGCGGGTCGGGGAAGCCGACACGATCGAACTGAGTCAGAACCTCTTTGCGGGCCTGCGCCTCGGACGCACCACGGTGCAGCCAAAGGACTTCGCTGACCTGATTGCCGATCTTGTGCAAGGGGGACAGGGACCGCATCGGCTCCTGAAAGATCATTGAGACCCTGTTTCCGCGGATATCCCGCATCTGGCGTTCGCTGATCCTGGTCAGATCGACCGAACCGTTTGAATCGTTCAACGTGATCGTACCGCTGCGAATCTGTGCCGTGCGTGGCAAAATCCGAAGGGCCGCCCGGCATGATATGGTCTTGCCCGACCCGGACTCTCCGACCAGCGCCAGTGTTTGACCTGCCGCCACATCGAAGCTCACGCCTTTGACAACGGATTCACCCGCACCAAAACCGATGCTTAAATCACGTACAGACAACAACGCTGTCATGCGGGTATTCCACCCGTTCGGCCGTATGTCGGCATCGGTTTGATCAACTCCCTGTGTTTTTTCCGTCAGTTTCGCGCGGTTGATGCACGCTAGTCAAACCCGTTCTTCACCCGAATTGTCGCGGAATCGTGAAAACGATACCAATTTGACTACACAAATACTTGAAGATTTGCCATCACATGCGTTGTCGACCCCATCTGGCAAGTCGATTGATATCAAGGAGAGATTTCCCGTGCCCAACGACCAAAGCCGCCTGGATCTGTTCATTGATCGAATGGTGTCTCAGCGCGCCTGTCTGGATTTTGCCATCGCTGAAACGCGCGGTACGGCTGGCCCGGTGTTTGAATTGGGATTGGGCAATGGGCGTACGTACCACCATATGCTGCAGTATATTAACAAGCGCCCGGTCTATGTGTTTGAACGCGCGGTGGCATCGCATCCAGAATCGACGCCACCCGAGGATCGGGTGATTCTTGGCGACGTGCGCGAGACGTTGCCCGCCGCCTTGGCGCGCTTTGGAGACACTGCAAGCCTGATTCACGCGGATCTTGGTGGCCATAACAGGGAAAAGAATGATGCCTTCGCCAGGTTCATCTCACCCCTTGTTGAGCCCTTATTGGCGAAGGGCGGTATGATGGTGTCCAGTGACCGGATGTATTTCGATGACCTGACCGAATTGCCCTTGCCGCCCGATGCGGTTCAGGGTCGTTGTTTTGTCTACCGCCGCTGACGTGAAAGAGCGTCCCATGCTGTTCTATGATTGCTCAACTGCTCCAAATCCACGTCGAGCGCGTATGTTCATCGCGGAAAAAGAGTTGAAGATTGAAACCCGCGAAATCTCGATCGCCAAGGGTGAACAACTCAGCGACGCGTTTAAGGCGGTCAATCCGAATGCAACCCTACCCGTGCTGGTCACGGATGACGGCACCGTGCTGACGGAAAACCTGGGTATCGCGGCCTATCTTGAGGCGCGCTTTCCCGAACCGCCCTTGATGGGGCGCACCCCGGATGAAAAGGGGATGGTGCTGATGTGGAACAGCATTGTTGAGCAACAGGGCGGCCTGCCAATAGCCGAGACACTTCGCAACACGCACCCCGCCTTTGCCAACCGGGCGCTTCCCGGTCCCGTAAATCACGCGCAAATCCCCGAACTGGCGCAGCGCGGAACAGCGCGGGTTGACCAGTTCTTTGACTTGCTGGAGGCGCGACTGTCGCAAAGCACCTACTTGGCAGGGTCTGAATTCACGCTGGCCGATGTTACAGCCTTTGTCTTTGTCGACTTCGCACGCGTCATAAAAAAGCGGATTCCGCAGGAAAACAAAGCCTCGCTTGCGTGGTTTGAAAAGGTTGGCGCACGGCCCAGCGCCCAGCTCTAGACACGCTGCGTTCACGGAAAGATTACGCGCGGTCTGGACTGTACATTAATGTCTAGACAGATGTGAACAGTGGGTCTAGCGTCCTTCCCGAGTCACGCAGGAGAAGGCAGAATGAAATCTCAGTATCGCGTTGTGGTCATTGGGGGCGGTGTTGTTGGCGCCTCGGTTCTGTATCATCTGGCCAAGTTCGGCTGGTCGGATGTTGTGATGCTGGAACGTCGGCGTCTGGCGTCCGGCTCATCCTGGCACGCGGCCGGAGGTATCCATGCGCTGAACGCCGATCCGAACATGGCGTCGTTGCAAGCCTATACGATTGACCTGCTCAGCGAGATTGAAAAGGAATCTGGCCAGAATATCGGCCTGCATATGACCGGCGGCCTGACCCTGGCCGGTACGCCAGAACGGTGGGAGTGGCTACAGGCCAATTACCGTATCTTCCAGTCCATTGGCATTGATGATTGCGAGCTTCTTTCGCCGAAAGAGGCGCAGAAACGCTGCCCGATCATGTCCACCGATGGCGTTCTAGGTGCCATGTGGGCGGATCGTGAAGGATACATTGACACGACGGGTACCGTGCAGGCCTATGCCACGGCGGCCAAGAAACGGGGCGCTGAGTACTTTGAAGAAACCAAGGTCGAGGAATTGATCCAGACGGCCGATGGGTGGCAAGTGGTGACCGACCGAGGCACGATCACCTGTGAACACGTGGTCAACGCGGCGGGCCTCTGGGCCAAGCAGGTGGGCCGTATGGCCGGCGTGGAGCTGCCGGTCTCTCCGCTCAAGCACCACTATCTGATCACGGATACAGTGCCCGAGGTGGCCGAGGCAGAGTTTGAGATGCCGATGACCGTTGACCTGGAAGGCTTCACCTATATGCGGCAGGATCAGAAGGGCGTTCTGGTCGGGATTTACGAGGTCGACCATGAACACTGGGCCATGGACGGGGCGCCGTGGAACTATGGTGAGGAGCTGTTTCAGGAGCAACTCGACCGCATCGAGAACGAATTGACGCTGGGCTTTGAGCGATACCCATCGATCCAGAATGTTGGCATCAAGACATGGGTGAACGGTGCGTTTACCTTCTCGCCCGACGGGAACCCTCTGGTTGGCCCGGTTCCGGGAAAGCGTGGCTACTGGTCGGCCTGTGCGGTAATGGCTGGATTCTTGCAGGGCGGCGGTGTTGGCAAGACGTTGGCCGAATGGATGATCCATGGCGAGCCTGAGGCAGACGCGTGGCCCATGGATGTAGCGCGCTATGGGGATTTTGCGCAGAATAAACGCTATATCCGCGAAACAACCGGTCAGTTCTATTCCCGCCGTTTCGTGATGACCTATCCAAACGAGCAATTGCCCGCTGGCCGCCCGCTGAAAATGGCCCCGGCCCATGACGCGATGACCGAGGCAGGCTGCAAATGGGGCGTAAGCTGGGATCTGGAAGTGCCGCTTTATTTCGCGCCGAAAGGGTTTGAGGAAACGCCGACGCTCAAGCGGTCGAACGCGCATGATATCGTGGCCGAGGAATGCAAGGTGATCCGCGAAGGCGTGGGCCTGATGGATATCACAGGCTTTTCGCGGTTCGAGGTTTCAGGCCCGAATGCCGAGGCCTGGTTGGATAAAGTGATGGCCTCAAAACTGCCCGCGTCGGGGCGGGCCAAGCTGGCCCCGATGCTGGGCGAGAACGGACGTCTCAAGGGTGATCTCACCGTGCTCAACTGGGGTGACGGTACGTGGTGGATCATGGGCAGCTACTACCTGCGCGCCTGGCACATGCGTTGGTTCGAAGATCACATGATCAAGGGCGTTAACGTCCGCGATCTGGGTGAGGAATATTGCGGCTTTGCCGTGGTTGGTCCGAAATCGCAGGCCGTGGTCGAGAAACTGGCCGAACAGGACATTTCGAACCTCAAATTCATGGGGTGTGGAGAGTTCGATATCGGGCTGGTCCGCGCCCGTGTTGCACGCATGTCGGTGACGGGTGAAAAAGGCTATGAGATCAACTGCCGCTATGGCGATCATATCAAGCTGCGCCGGATGCTGCTTGAAGCAGGGGCCGATCAAGGCATCCGAGAATGCGGTTTCAACGCGATGCTTTCAACCCGGCTGGAAAAGAGTTTCGGCATCTGGTCCGCGGAATTCACACAGCTTTACACTCCGGGAATGACCGGAATGGATCGCTGGATCGACTGGGACAAGGATTTTGTTGGTAAAGAGGCTGCCATGGCCGAGCGCGACGGCAATGGCCCCGCGCAAGTGCAGGTGACACTGGAAGTCGACGCGTTAGACGCCGATGCCAGCGGGTATGAACCGATCTGGTCGGGCGAAGACCGCGTAGGTTTCGTGACTTCGGGCGGCTATGGGCATTACACCGGCAAGTCGCTGGCGATGGCGCTGATAAATCGCGACAAGGCCGAACCGGGTACGGAGCTGACCGTGCATGTGGTCGGTGTTGAACGCCCCGCGCGCGTCATCGCTGCGTCCCCATACGATCCGCAGGGCAAGGCGATGAGGGGCTGATGGTGATCTCACAATCGTCCGAGCGTGGTCGGCGTCGGCGTGGGCGCAGCGCTGACGCAGCACCTCCACCCAGCCGCAATGTGAATTACCGTCAATTGAAAAACCCCTTCCCGCAGATGGAGGTTTTTCCGGCAGAGCATGTCGCGGACATGCATGAAACCGCTCTGCGGACGCTTCAGGAACTTGGTGTCAAGGTATTGTTGCCCGAAGCGCGTCGGTTGTTTGCTGCGGGCGGGGCGCGTGTGGATGAGGATAGCGAAATGGTCTTCATCGGGCGCGAGATTGTCGACGCGGCGGTTGCGTCAGCCCCCAATTCTATCTGGTGCCGCGCGGGTGCGCGCCATCGCGACTTTACTCTGGAACTGGGCAGCCTTGTGTTTCAGCCGGGTGCAGGCGCCCCGAACGCCACCGATCTGGAACGGGGGCGCCGGCCCGCCACCGGGCAGGACTATCTGGAATTTCTGAAGCTGACGCATCACTTCGACGTCTTCCAGATGATCTCGCCTCAGGTCGAGCCGCAGGACGTACCGACCCATCTGCGCCATTATTTCACGACACGGGCGCAGATGGAGCTGACCGACAAGTTCCCGTTCTTCTTCTCGCGCGGGACGGCGCAAGTGATGGATTGCTTTGAGATGCTTTCAATGGCGCGGGGGTTGTCGGATGACGAATTCCGCGGCAACGCGCATTGTTATACGATCATTAATACCAACAGCCCGCGGACGCTGGATATTCCGATGGCGCAGGGCCTGATCGATTTTGCCCGACATGGTCAGATGTCGATTATCACGCCATTCACCCTGATGGGTGCAATGGCTCCGATTACCGTGGCAGGTGCAATTACCCTGTCCCATGCCGAGGCCTTGGCGGCGCTGACACTGACCCAACTGGCCAACCCCGGCGCGCCTGTTTGCTATGGAACCTTCACCAGCAACGTAGACATGAAATCGGGTGCGCCAGCCTTTGGGACGCCGTCGCATTTTCAGGCGTCACTTGCGGCGGGACAACTGGCACGGCATTTGGGCTTGCCCTGGCGATCTGCAGCGGGGTCGGCGTCAAACATCAACGATGTGCAGGCTGCAAATGAAAATCAATTCGGCCTGTGGGGTTGCCTGATGGCCGGGGCATCCGTTGTTATCCACTCTGCCGGGTGGCTTGAAGGCGGGCTGACCGTGTCCTTCGAGAAACTGATCTGTGACGCTGAGGTGCTGAACATGGTCGCCGAGCTTTGCGCCGGGGCACAGGCTGGCACGGCCGAGATCGGTTTTGACACTGCGTTGCGAGAGGTCGAGCCCAGCGGTCACTTCTTTGCGTCCAGCCAGACGATGGAGCGATACGATACCGAGTTCTACCAGCCACACGTGCATGACTATGCTAATTTCGGAACCTGGGCCGAGCGCGGATCGGTTGACGCCAATCATCGCGCAACGGCTGTGTGGAAACAGATTCTGGATGAGTTTAAGGCACCGCCGACAGACAGTGACCGAATGGGAGCCTTGCAGGACTTGATCGCACGCCGCACGTCCGAAGGCGGCGCGCCGCCGGAGAGTTGAATGAGCACCAAACCCATCCTGCACCGGGACGACCCCGAAGCCGAGCCGTTGGTCGGTAACATCAAGGTCACACGTGAAGACTGGCTGAACGTGGCGATGGATGTGCTGATCTCGGACGGTGTGGACCAGATCAAGGTTTTGAACCTAGCCGAACGGATGGCGGTGTCGCGATCGTCTTTCTATTGGTATTTCAAATCGCGGCAGGAGTTGCTGGATGCCTTGCTGGCGCGGTGGCAGGCGACCAACACCGCTGCGCTTGTCGCACAGGCCGAATCCCCTGCAGACACGATCACAGGGGCGGTTTGCAATGTTCATCGCTGTGTGGTGAACACTGATCTCTTTGATACGGCACTGGATTTCGCCGTGCGGGATTGGGCGCGTAAATCGGGTAAAGTGCGGCGTGCGCTGGATCAGTCGGACGCCCGGCGTCTTCAGGCCCTGCACGCAATGTTCACCCGGTACGGCTATTCCGAGGTAGAGGCCGAGACCCGCGCGCGTGTACTCTACTACATGCAAATCGGTTACGATCTTGCCCAGTTGAACGAGCCGATGGAAACGCGGTTGTCGATGGTGCCGCACTATTTATACGTCTTCACTGGGGTTGAGCCAAAGCCCGATGAAGTCGAGGAATTCAGCGCCTATTCAAAGCGCTATTGGGAAGGAGATACAGAATGAGCCAACCAGACGCAATCATCATCGGCACCGGTGTCATTGGCGCCGCCGTGGCGTTCGAAATGGCCAAGGCCGGGTGGAAGACCCTATCGCTCGACCGCAACAGCCAGGTCGGCCACGGCTCGACCGCTGGTTCATGTGCGATCATTCGCATGCATTATTCAACTTTCGACGGCACCGCTTTCGCGTGGGAGGGCTATCACTATTGGCGGGATTGGGCCGAGTATCTGGGGCTGCCCGCAGATGCCAATCTGGCGCAGTTCCGCGAGACGGGTTGCCTGGTTATGAAAACCGACGCCAACGGGATGCTGGAAAAGCACAAACAGAACAGCGCCGATCTGGATTGCCCGTTCGAGGACTGGTCGCCAGAGAAGGTCACCGAACGTCTGCCGGTCTATTCGCTGGACAGTTTCACCCCGCCAAAACGCATGGATGATCCGGAATTCGGCCAGCCCAACGGTCGAAAGATGCAAGGCGGCGTGTTCTGGCCGCAAGCGGGCTATGTCACTGATCCGGCCCTGTCGGCGCAAAACCTGATGGACGCGGCAAAGCTGCACGGGGCCGAAGTTCGCACCGGCGCCGAAGTGGTTGAAATATTGATCGACGAAGGCCGTGCGGCTGGCGTTAAGCTGGCCTCGGGCGAAGAAATACGGGCCAAGGTTGTTGTGAACGTGGCCGGGCCGGGATCGGCGATCATAAACAAGATGGCAGGTGTTCTGGATGACATGACCATCGAAACACGCCCGCTGCGGCAAGAGGTTGTGCACGTGCCCGCGCCCGAGGGTTTCGATTTCGAGAATGACGGTACCATCGTCTCGGACAGCGATATCGCATGTTACTGCCGTCCCGAACATGGCAACCACATCCTTGTCGGTTCAGAAGACCCGGAATGTGACCCGCATCAGTGGTGTGAGGACGACGTCCACTACAATCACGATTTCACAGATCAGTGGACGACACAGGCGATGCGCTATGCTCAGCGCGTTCCCAGCCTTGGCATCCCATCCAAAACACGCGGTGTGGTGGACCTGTATGATGCCTCGACCGACTGGATCCCGATTTACGATAAATCCAGTCTGCCGGGCTTCTACATGGCCTGCGGCACCAGCGGGAACCAGTACAAGAACGCGCCCATTGCGGGCAAGATGATGGCGGCCCTGATCGACTATTGCGAGGGCGGCGCGGATCACGATGCGCAACCGTTGCAGTTTGAACTGCCTTATATCAAGCGGATGATTGATGTCGGGTTCTATTCCCGCAAACGCCAGATAAACGAAGAAAGTAGTTTTTCGGTTCTGGGCTAGCCGCCCCTGGAAAACGCTCTAAGATTTCTGGGAACCAAAAAGGGGCCCAGAATGACCGAGCCAATGAACCGAGTTCTGATACTGGGAAGCGCGCCAAGTGCAGCCGAGGCGAAATCTTGGGCGCGCGCCCCCTTTACTCATATCGTTGCAATCAACAACGCGTGGCGCATCCGGCCAGATTGGGACGTGCTGATCCACCCAGAGGATTTCCCAACGCAAAATCAGCCGCGCCGCTTGGCACCACATAAGCGGGTTGTGACGGCAAAGGAATATGTTCCGGCACAGAATAGCTTCGGCGGATTTGTCTATGCTGGCGGAACAATGGCATTTACCGCTGGCTACTGGGCTTTGGCAGCGTTGCGCCCCTCGGTCATGGCGTTTTTCGGGTGCGACATGATCTATCCTGAAACCGGAAAAACGCATTTCTACGGGACCGGATCAGCGGACCCGTTGCGAGCGGACATATCCTTGCGGTCATTGGAGGCCAAATCAGCACGTCTTGCCCTTTTTGGCGCGGCTCAGGGCTGCCGGGTTGTCAGGCTGTCAAAGGGTGAAAGCCGGTTGCTGTTTCCAACCGTCAATCGGAATACCCCCGCAGGGTGCAATTTACCAAAGGCGGACGGGATGGTCGGAATACTTCAGGCGGAACGAGATTTGGGATATTTTGTGCCGTCCGGGCGGTATTGGGAGGCCGCGGAAACCTTCGACGCTGCCAAGCTGGATGCATTGGATCAGCAATGGTTGGCAGCGTATTGCCCGGCCGCGTATGAGAATGTTGCTTAGACAATTACGTGGTAAATTTCACCCACGCCCAGACCATGGCAATATAGGTCAGGTTATGCATGAGCTGATCCAGCCCCGCAGCACGCCAATACGCGGCCTGCGTTGGGGATAACTGCTTCTTGTCAGAATAGCTGGCCTTGGCAAAGTCGATATTGAAATGCACGATCCATTCCAGCCCTGCAATGATCAGGATAAACGACCATGGCGCGCCGAACAGCAAGAAAACGATGACCGACCCGATAACGTGCACACCAGCATGCTGCGCACGGCCCCAATGAAAGTACTCGCCACGGCCTGACAACATTTTAGGAGTTTGGAGGTAGAAATCCGCAAACATATGCTTGATTTGCAACAAGCAGAGCATCAATAGCACTGCACCCAGGCTGGCAGTCAAATTGTTCCTCCCGATATCGTCCGTTGGAAAGTTTAGGCGCTAAACAGGTGCGGCGCAAATGAACTAGTTCACAAACGGCAAATAAATGACCAAACTGGAAATTATTTGCGTCTTATGTCGCGGTTGCGATAAAATCAGGGTGTTGGATTTGCGGCGCTGTCGCCAAGATCGGATCGGTGATCCAAACTAGGGGCAAGTTATATAGAACGTTCAATTTTCCAGTTTATTTGGAAGTATTCAAAGCGCGATCAGCTAATTCTGTTGGCCGTGACAGCTACACTATTTCCGCTGCTGTATCTGACACTGGAACTACCAAAGCGGATCATCAACGACGCAATCGGTGCCGCCAGTCCGATCGTGGATTTTCTGGGTTATGAACTGACGCAGACGACGTTTCTTGTGATCCTGTGTTTCGCGTTTCTGGCGGCTGTGCTTGCCCACGGCTTGATGAAGATGCGCATAAACACCATGAAAGGTGTGCTGAGCGAACGGATGCTGCGCCGGCTGCGGTACCAGTTGATCAATCGCGCGCTGAGGTTCCCCCAGCCATATTTCGAACGGGTCAGCCAAGGCGAAATGGTCTCGATGATCACAGCGGAAAGTGAGCCGATGGGCGGGCTGATGGGGGATGCAATCAGCCAGCCGGTTCTGCAAGCCGGGCAAATGATTACGATCCTGTCCTTCCTGTTCCTGCAAAGCGTCTGGTTTGGATTGGCCGCCGTCGCGCTGATACCGCTTCAGGCTTGGCTTATTCCCAAACTACAACGCCAGATCAATCTTCTAAACAAGAAACGTATACAGGAAGTCCGCGTCTTGGCGGCACAGATCGGTGAGAACGCCGCGGGGGCTTCGACTCTGCGCGCAAATGGCGGTTGGCGCTATCGCAGGGCCATGATCTCAGAGCAGCTTGGGCGGTTGTTTGGCATTCGCTTCCAGATTTACCAGAAGAAATTCTTCATGAAGTTCATAAACAACTTCATATCGCAACTTACGCCTTTCATGTTTTATCTGGTTGGCGGCATTCTGGTACTGCAAGGATCTGTTTCGCTGGGTGCCCTGGTGGCGGCGCTGGCAGCGTACAAGGATCTGAGCGCGCCGTGGAAAGAGCTGCTGACCTATTACAACCAGACGCAGGATATGTCTTTGCGGTGGGACGTGGTCGTTGAACGCTTTGCCCCGCCGGGAATGCCCGACGAAAAGCTGTTTGAAGGTGAGCCTGAGGCGCGACCACATCTGAAAGGAGATATCGTTCTGGATGGCGTTTCCGTCCGGGATATGGACGGCAATCAGGTACTTGACGATCTGAACCTTAGCTTTGCGGGCGGAAAAACCGTTGGTATTGCCGCTCCAAGCGAAGAGGATAGGCGCGCGCTGGCAGAACTTTTGACGCGGGAAATTCTGCCCAGTTCGGGCCGGGTCGAGATTGGGGGCGAAAACCTTTCGACCCTGCATCAAAGCGTGGTGGCCGCGCGCATTGGCTATGCCTCGTCGCGCCCCGTTATGTTCCAGGGCACTTTGGGGGATAACGTCATGATGCCCATACGGCAAAAGCCCGTGACGATGCGGAACGATGATCCCGACTTTGCCGAGACTCAACGCGCGGGCAACAGCTCTGATCCGTTCAACGTCGAATGGCTGGACCCGTCCCTGGCGGGTTTGAGCACCCCAAAAGAGCTGCGTGACTGGTGGTTACGCCTGATTGATGGCATGGGGTCGGGGGCTGCTCTTTTACGGCGTGGGTCCGAGCAAATCTTTGATGCCACCCAGCACCCGGAATTGGCGCGCAAACTGGTTGAGGTGCGGCCTCTGGTTCAGCAGGCGGTGCGAAAGGCCGGGCTGGAACAACAGGCACTGATATTCGATCGCAGCATTTACAACCCGGCCTTGCCCGTCGCGGAAAACCTGTTGTTCGCAACACCGCGGGTTCCGGTCACGCAAGAACTGTTGGCCAGCCAAACGATTTTTCTTGGACAACTGCGTGAGTTGGGGCTGGATGAAACTTTGGTCGGCCTGACCCGCGACGTGATCGAGATGCTGCGCCAGATCTTTGGCATTGATGGCACCGACCACCCGCTGTTCCGCAAACTCGGACTACAGGCCCACACGTACGAGGCCGCGTTAGAACTGGTCGAGCGGACACGGAACGAAGGTGTATCCGGGCTTGATGACGAGCAGTTGGCCAATCTGCTGGCCGTACCCTTCGTGATTTCAGCCGAACAAATAGGGCCTGCCTTCACGCAAGAGCTTAAAGATCGTATTCTTGAGTTAAGACACAGCCATTCGGAGAAACTATTGGAGCGGCTGCAAGATGTCTTTGTGCCGCTGGACAAAGACGAATTTGCACCCGGACTGACGGTGATGGAAAACGCGCTGTTCGGCAAGGTCAGCCAGATCGGGGGCGGACGCTCGGATGACGCGCGCAAGCTGATTGTCGATGTTCTGGACGAAAACAGTGCGCGATCGCTCGTGGTCGAATTGATCTATGACATGCCCGTTGCCATCGGTGGTCAGAACTTGCCAGCCGTTCTTGCCGAACCCCTGGCATTCACTCGTGCGACGATAAAAAAGCCGGATATCCTGATACTGGAAAACGCGCTGGCCAGCTATGACATGGCTACTCAGGTCTCTGTCTACAAAAACCTGCGCGAATTGCTGCCCGATACAACGGTGATTTATCTGAACGATCACTTCGAAAATCCCGATGTATTCGACATTTATGTCGAAATCCGGCAGGGTCGGGTGGTTTCGGATGAAGGGGATGCGACCGTGGAAGAGGACAGCGCCGCCTCGGCAGACTTGGCGCGAAAGCTGCGCGCATTGGAACAGACACCGCTGTTTTCAGGTCTTGACCGAAGACAGATTCGCCTGTTGGCCTTTGGTGCGCAATGGTTTGACGCAAAGCCGGGTGAGGTTGTGTTCCTGAAAGACGACCAACCCACTGATGGCGCCTATGTGGTGCTCAAGGGTGAGGCCGCGCTGTACCTGCCGCAGATGGAAGGCCCGGATCAACTGATTACCAAGGTCGGACCGGGGGCATTGGTCGGAGAGTTGGCACTGATCCGCAAAGAACCCCGAGCCCTAACCATGATTGCCGAATCCGAACTGTCCTGCCTGCGGATCGGTGAGGAAGAATTCCTCGCGGTGGTTGAAAATGACGCCGCAACCGCGTTCAAGCTGATGCAGGTGATCGCGGGATACGTCACGAATTAAACGTCGGCGCGGTATGGAACATGACAGATCCTCTTGGTGACCTGCGCGTTTACTGTGGCTTTTTCCATAAAATCTTTGAAACGGGGGTGTTTATTACCCCTCGGTCGCGGGTGCGCCACCCTGAAAGGCGTTACCGTTGGCATAGTCGCAAGGGTCTTCCTGCATTTGCAGATGCAGGTCGTCGCCCGTGTAAGGGTTTGCGCGAGCCAAATCTTCGTCTACTTCGATCCCAAGACCCGGTGCGGTTGGGGCCGTCACAAAGCCTTGGTCGACGCGCAACGTGCCCTTGATCAGCTGATCGTGGAAAGGGGTTTCAATAGTTTCCAGCAAAAGCAGGTTTGGGATCGATGCGGCCAGATGGATATTGGCAGCCCACTCAATGGGTCCAGCATAGAGGTGCGGTGCCATCTGAGCGTTATAAACTTCGGCCATGGCTGCGACCTTCTTCATCTCCCAAATGCCACCGGCGCGGCCTAGGGCGGGCTGCAGAATCTCGGCGGCGCCTGCACGCAGGACGGCCCCGAATTCGGCTTTGGTGGTTATGCGTTCCCCGGTCGCGACCGGGATGCGGACGTTGCGGGCGACGCGAGCCATATCCTCGATCATGTCGGGCGGGGTCGGCTCTTCAAACCAAAGCGGCGAATAGGGCTCCAACGCCTGCCCCAGCCGAATGGCACCTGCGGTGTTGAACTGACCATGGGTGCCGAACAGCAGATCGGCCTTGTCCCCTACGGTCTCGCGGATTGCTTTGCAAAAGGCCACCGACATCGAGATATCGGACATCGCAGGCATATGCCCGCCGCGGATCGTGTAGGGGCCAGCGGGATCGAACTTGACCGCAGTAAAACCGCGGCGCACCATCTCTGCCGCGCATTCTCCGGCTTGTTCAGG
Organism: Ruegeria sp. YTSA135; assembly: GCF_059610165.1. NCBI lineage: Bacteria > Pseudomonadati > Pseudomonadota > Alphaproteobacteria > Rhodobacterales > Roseobacteraceae > Ruegeria > Ruegeria sp. YTSA135. The sequence goes on from NZ_JBXWNC010000007.1 coordinate 37,262, forward strand.
AGAGGTCCAGAAATCGGTCAGATTATGCTGGGGCAGGGGGTAAAGGTAGGTGTAAGCCCGAATCCGTTCGTTCATTAGACCGCCCAGCAGAGCATAGACGGGACGGTTGCGATCTTTGCCAAGAATGTCCCAGCAGGCGATTTCCAAACCCGAAAAAGCGCCCATCACGGTCAGGTCCGGGCGCTGTGTAAAACCGCTGGAATAGGCGCGGCGGAACATCAGTTCGATATTCTCGGGGTTTTCACCCAGCATGTGCCGTTCGAAGACATCCCGGATCACATGGAGCATCGCCTCTGGTCCGACCGAAGAGGCATAGCATTCGCCCCAGCCGGTGATACCGGTATCGGTTGTGACTTTCACCAATATCCAATACCGCCCGCCCCAACCCGGCGCGGGCGGAGCGGTTACGATGACGTCGAGGTCCTGCAGTTTCATCTCAAGCCCCTTCTGGTCAGTCTCTGTTGAACAGGATCACGTTGCGCTTTGCCGATCCGGATTTGGTGTCCGCAATGGCCTCATTGATCTGATCCAGCGACCATCGGCCCGAGATCAACTCGTCCAGTTTCAACCGCCCTTGTTCATAGAGGTCGATCATCCACGGGATATCGCGCTGAATAACCACATCGCCCATTTTAGAGCCAACGATTCCTTGGCCCAGCGCGGCCAGAACGACCGGCTCATAGGTGGACATATCACCCGAATGCGGCATGCCGATCATGATCGCCTTGCCGCCCCGCCCCAAGTATCTCGGTGCTTGATCATAGGCCGGGATCGCGCCAACAGTGATCAGAACCACATCTGCGCCCCGACCACCCAGCGCCTTGAAGGCGGCTTTCCAGGGTTGCTGAGTGCTGGCCAACACACCATGCGTTGCCCCGAACTCTTTTGCGATTTCCAGCTTTTCCTTAGTCATGTCGACAGCCACGATCCGCCGTGCGCCGGCAAGGCGTGCGCCCTGAATGGCGTTCAACCCCACGCCGCCAGCACCGATCACAACCACGTCCTGACCCGGACGAAGCTTGGCGGCATTCACCGCAGCACCGACCCCGGTGATAACCCCGCACGATAGCAGACTGGCAACATCTTTCGGCATGTCCGATGGGATTTTGACGATCTGCCGGTGGCTTACAACGACCTTTTCGGCAAAGGCACCACAGGCCATCGCCTGATCCAGTGGCCCGTTGTCCGCGGTCCGCAATGGACCTTTCACGGTGTCATAGGGTGTCTCGCATATGGTTGGCTGCCCGCCCGCACAGGACTGGCAAGTCCCGCACGCACGGATCAGCGTGACAACAACAGCATCTCCAACCTTGAAGTCGCCCACGACGTCACCGGTTGCCGTAATGACTCCGGCAGCCTCATGCCCGTATACGGCGGGCAGATGGCCACCCCACGCGCCACTGGCGAAGGTGATGTCGGAATGGCAGATCGCGACCGCGTCCAGAGTTACCTCAACCTCACCCGTTGCAGGGGGCGCGATAAGAATATCCTCGATAACCAAAGGTTCGTTGAATGCCCGACATACGGCGGCTTTTATTTTTTGCATGCTGGTCCTCGCTCCCTTTTCGGCACGGTGGCGCGGGAAACCGCAGGCCGCAAGACAGAAACCGTCATCAATGCGTCGTTGTTACGCCACGGCAGGGCGCGCGCGCAAAAACATCGCGAAACCCGCGCACATCAGCAACATGGCAAGCAGGAAAGGCGCGCCGGGCAGGTAGAATGTCGCGTCCGGTCTTATGAATTGCGCAAAGACCGTCGTCATCACCAGCGGGGAGATCACCATCGACAAAGCATGCAGCGAGGTGAGAACGCCCTGCAACTCTCCTTGCTGGGAGTCCGGGGTCGCTCGGGACGTCAGCGCTTGGAGTGCAGGAGTTACGACCGCCCCGATTGCCGTGATAGGGATCAGCATAAGCGCGATGAACCCGTTGGTGAGAAAGGCCAATAGCACAAAGCTGACGATCTCGAACATCATTCCGTAGATTATTGTGACACGCTCGCCCAGATACCGTGTTGCGGGGCGGATCAGGCCACCTTGTACAGCGGCCATGCCAATTCCGTAGATGCCAAGCGACAGGCCAATCATCTGGGGTGACCAGCCAAATCGTTCAGTGGTGAAATAAGCCCATATTGCAGGGTAGACGTAGATTGACACCGAATAGAGGAAATAAACCCACAGCATCGGGCGGATGCCTGGCAGCGCGGCGATGGCGCGCAAAGAGTTTACGGGATTGGCGCGTCGCAAGCTGAACGCACGACGTGTTTTTTCGGTCACCGTTTCCGGCATCGCCATAAAGCCGAGTAGAAAAGACAGGGCTGACAATACGGCAGCCGCCCAGAAAGGCGCGCGGGTACCGTACTCGCTCAGCCCTCCGCCGATCACTGGGCCCAGCACGAAACCAACACCGAACGCCGCGCCCAAGAGGCCAAAGTTTGCTGCCTTTTCATGGGGCTTTGAGACGTCTGCCATGAAGGCGGCCGCGGTAGCATGGGTGGCGGCCGTGATTCCGCCCACGATTCGCCCGGCCAGCAACAGCCATATGCTGCCAGCCAGCGCCATCACCACATAATCAAGGGACATGACAAACAGCGAAACCAATAGAATCGTGCGTCGTCCATAAGCATCAGACAGATTGCCGAGGATTGGCCCGAACACAAACTGCATCGCAGCAAAAGCCGTGCTAAGAACACCGCCCCAAATCGCCGCGTCGGCCAAGGTGCCGCCGTGAACCTCGACAATCAGTTCGGGCATGATCGGCAACACCAAACCGATGCCCATGGCATCAATCACGACTGTGCCGAGAACGAAGAGAAAGGGCAAACGCATGGTGACCGCTCGTGAGTTTCACCGTGACCCTATCACGCCTTGTTCACCTGTGAAGCACTTGCGCCGCTTGGCTATGCCGCAGGCAGACTTTGTTCCAGATCATTCAGGACTTCTGCCAGATGACGGGGGTGCGAGAAAAACGGGGAATGTGCGCTGTCGATCGCCCTTCGTAATCCTTCGGGTGCGATGAGACTCATCTGTTCTTCGTATTCCGGTGGGATCGTACGGTCATCCGTGGCGCGGATATAGGCCTTGGGAACATGCGTAAACTTGTTGGTCAAAGACAAAGGCGTATCTTGCGGCGCGATGGCCTGCGGACACAGGCGCGCAAGGGCATAGGGCACCGTTTCGGGCGGGCAGTCATGGTAGAAGATATCGCGCACCGCGCCCGGCTTGACAGTGTACGACTGACCGTCGGTTGACTTTTCAATCGCGTCGGTGATGAGCTGGCGCGGGGACCGCCGGCGCATCTCGATCATGGAAAGGCCGTCTTGCGGGACATAGGCGCACAGATAGATCAACGCGCGCATGGCTTTGGGGTCGGCCTCAGCAGCGGCGCTGACAGGATAACCGCCCCAAGAATGCCCAACGACAATTGTCTGCGGGGCAGAGGCCGACAACACCGCGTCGCGGCAACTGTCCAACGTAACATCTGCAATCGGTGTCGGGTCCGAGCCGTGGCTTGGCAAGTCTATGGCGCGAACAGTATGCCCAAGTGCGGTTAATGCCGGAATCAGATCACGCCAGCACCAGGCGCCATGACAAGATCCATGGACCAACAGAAAATCTGCCACAATCGTGCTCCTTCAAATATGTCCGATGTCGGTCAGGAAACTGCGCAGCAGCGCCGCGTATTCCACCGGTTGTTCAACACAGGGCAAGTGACCCGCCCGGCGCATCAGCTCGAACTTGGAACCCGGGATCAGGTCGATCGTTTCGCGCACGAGGTCGGGCGGAGTCGATCCGTCCTCACTGCCCGCTATCCCCAGTGTGGGAAGGCGCAGGCCGCTGGTGGGGGTGTAGAAATCGGTGCCAGAAATTGCGGCGCAACATCCAAGATAACCGTCTACTGGCTGCCGCACCATCATGTTGCGCCACAGCAGGTGATCCGGCGAAGCGCGGAATGATCTGGAAAACCACCGCTCCATCGTTGCATCGGCCAGCGCCTCGACCCCACTTTGGCGGACCGCATCCATCCGCTCTTGCCAGATCGAAGGCGTGCCGATCTTGGCGGCGGTGTTCGACAGGACCAAAGCACGTACCTGATCCAGACGTTTTACGGCCAGCCCCTGCGCGATCAAACCACCGATGGAAAGGCCGACAAAGACACATTCCCGAACTTCCAAATGATCCAGCAGGGTTTCGGCATCGCGGACCAGCGCACCCATGGAATAAGGGGCTGGCGGTTGTGACGACAAGCCATGCCCGCGCTTGTCAAAACGGATGATGCGAAGACCTGCGGGAAGATGAGGCAACACCGCGTCCCAAAGACGCAGATCGGTACCCAGCGAGTTGGCAAAAACGATTGGTGCGCCGTTCGGGTCACCATCGACCCGATAGTGCAGACGCACCTCTCCTGTATCCAAGATTTGCATGACTTAATCCCCTATCGTCATACGTTGATGTAGCAAAGAGACTGGACTATTGACCTGTGTCAGGTCAAGAATTTCAGTGCTTTGCCAAAGACTTCGGGGTCTGCATTGCCCCCTGACGCCACGATAATCACCGAGTCACCTTCGATTTCATCCTTTCGAAACAGTGCCGAAGCCAGCGATGCGGCACCTCCGGGTTCCAGCACGATTTTCAAACGCAGAAACGCCAATGCCATTGCATGCATCGCTTCTTTCTCGGTGATCGTCAGACCCGGACCGCACAGGCGGTGCATGATCGGAAAGGTGATGTTCCCGGGCTGCGGGGTCAGGATCGCGTCGCAGATGTTGCCCGCAGTCGCGGTGTTGCCTTGTATCTGCCCCGTGGCCAAGGATCGTTTGACATCATCAAAGCCCTCAGGCTCACACGGGCGGGTGCGTAGGCCGGGTGCGTGGCCTTCAAGTGCCAGTGCGATCCCCGATGTCAGGCCCCCACCACCGCAACACACCAGTACATCGGCCTGTTCAACGCCCATGGCAGCCGCTTGCCTGGCGATCTCCAACCCGGTTGTACCCTGACCGGCAATTACCTGAGGCTCATCATAGGGGCGGATCAGGATTAGTCCGCGTTCAGCCGCCAGTGCTTCGCCAATCTCTTCGCGGCTCTCGTTTGACCGGTCGTACAAGACAACCTCACCACCCAGCTCACGCGTATTGTTGATCTTAAGCCGCGGCGCATCCGAAGGCATGACGATCACCGACGATATCCCGTGCAAAGCCGCTGCATGGGCAACTCCCTGCGCGTGGTTGCCCGAGGAATACGCGATCACGCCGCGCTGCCGTTCCGCATCGCTGAGCGCGGAAATCGCCGACCAAGCGCCACGGAATTTGAAACTGCCGGTATGTTGCAAGCATTCAGGCTTGACCAAGACACGCCGCCCGGCCATTTCATCCAGAAAAGGCGAGGTCAGCATAGGCGTTTCCCGAATGTGGCCCTGTAACCGCCCGGCGGCGGCTTCGATCATCTGCAATGTCGTCATAGTTTGCCAATTACCTTACGGATAAGGTCCAGAGACTGCGGTTCGTCCAGAAACGGCACGTGGCCGCGATCCGGGATGTCGGCGGATATAAGGCCGGGATGGCGTCTGTGCATTTCATCAAGCGTGTTCTTGCCCAGAACGTCCGAGTTCGCACCACGAATAACTCCGGTCGGGATGTCGCGCAGCGCGTCAAAGAACATCCACATATCCGGCGTAGCTCCCGCCGCTGACTGATCCAAAAGTGCAGTCCGCAACGCGGGGTCATAGCGCAGGGTCAACCCCGTGTCGGTCTGTTCGTACTGTATTTCAGCCTGCTGCCGCCAACGTTCCAGCGACACACCGGGGAAATGCTGCGCCATTGCATGCTGTAAGGCCTTCGCGGCCTCATCATAGGTTCTTGAGGCGGGTTGTTTGCCTACATAGTCCATGATCTTGGCGATGCCTACGGGTTCGATTACCGGGCCTACGTCGTTGAGAATGACAGCCGAAAGACACTCGGGGTGGCTGGCCGCCAGCGCCATGGCGATCAGACCGCCGCGCGAGGTGCCAAGAACGACCACGCGCTCAACGCCCAAATGATCCAACAACTCGATCACGTCATGGGATTCGCGAAAGATGTTGTAGTTCATGAAATCCGGATCGTGATCCGATTGGCCACGCCCCCGGTAGTCCATCGTGATCATTCGCAGATCAGAAACATGCGGTGCGAGAAACGAGAAATCCCGGCTGCAACGGGTTAAACCGGAAAGACACAGCAGCGGGGTTCCTGCGCCGGTATCCGAATAAAACAGGCGTCTGTCATCGGAGGTTGTGAAAAAAGCCATTAAAGCCCAGCGAGTTGAGGGATCGTCGTGAGGTCGTACAGTACATGCGCTGGTTTCCAAGGCAAGCGGTCTGTTGGCTCATTGGCTCTGTTTACCCATGCCGTGACGAACCCGTACCCGCTGGCGCCTGCCGCATCCCAACCGTTTGAACTGACGAACAAAACGTCATCCCGTTCGCCACCAAAGCGTTTCTGCACCAGATCGTAGACACTGGAATGCGGTTTGAAGACGCCGACGCTTTCGACCGAAAGTACGTCGTCCAGCACGTCGCCGATACCAGCCGACTGAACCGCGCCGTCCAACATCGGCAATGAACCGTTCGACAGGATCGCGGTTTGCAAGCCGCTGGCTTTCAGATCGGCCAGCATCTGGGGAACTTCTGGGTAGGCCTGCAATTGCCAGTACAGGTCCAGCAGACGCTGCCGCAAGGCCGCGTCTCCGTCCAGCCCTGAGGCCTCAAGCGCCCAATCCAGCCCATCTTGAGTGACGTCCCAGAAATCGGCATGGGCACCCGTGATTGCGCGCAGCCACGTATACTGCAGTTGCTTTAGCCGCCAGTGGTTGGCCAACTCGGGCCATTTCTGCTGTAGTTTCTCGAATCCAGGTTCGGCTGCAGCCTGTCGCGCGGCGGCGGCTACGTCGAACAGCGTACCATAGGCGTCGAATACGCAGGTTGTGATAGGCATCAAATCTTCTCCCTTGGTCTGGCGCAGGGTGTCACAAGAGTTCAGGGCGCAAAAGGGGGAAGGGTTTACAATGCCGTGACAGACCCTAGGCTGCGCCGTTCAATTTTCCAAAGGCCGGAGGCCACCCATGACCGAGATCAAGCAAGGCGACACAGTTCGCATCCACTACAAAGGGACACTGCTGGACGGTAACGTCTTTGACAGTTCCGAAGGACGTGATCCGTTGGAGTTCGTAGTCGGGTCAGGCCAGATCATTCCGGGACTGGATACGGCTATGCCGGGGCTTTCGACAGGCGAGAAAAAACGCGTTGAAATTGCTTGTGTCGACGCCTACGGGCCGATCAATCCCGCGATGCGGCAGCAGATCCCACGTGAAGGTATCCCGGATGACATCCCTTTGGACCTCGGTACGCAGTTGCAGATGCAAGCGCCTGATGGGCAAGCCCTGCCTGTGACGGTTGTGGATGTGGACGAGGCGACCGTTACCCTTGATGCCAACCATCCGCTGGCAGGGCAGGATCTGATTTTCGATATCGAAGTCGTCTCAATCAACTAGGTGATTTGGGTCGGTGTTTGAGGATCAGCCTGAAATCAGGCTGGTCCAGTTTGCAAGGGCTTCGCGTGTATTGGGCTGTGTGAGAAACACGAAAAGCACCAGCAATGTGGTGAGGGCCAGCAACGCGATTCGACCACGTCGGCCCAGAAAACCCGATTTGCGCCGGGACACCTTTGAGGTGTTTGCAATGATTTGGTCTGCTTTGCTCATGCCGCTATCCTTGCCGACGAAAGATGGTTAAATCTTGGCAAGGGCAGGGAAAGTTCAGGTCACATATGATCGGGTTGTGGCATACCCAGAACGTGGAAGCCTCCATCGACGCGAATGATTTCACCTGTTGTGCATACCCCGGCGTCAGAGGCCAGGTAGACCGCCGTGCCGCCCACCGCCTCCAACGTTGCATTGGACCGCATGGGCGCATTCTGGTCACAGAACTTGTAGGTTTTGCGCGCGCCACCGATGGCTGCCCCGGCGAGCGTTTTCATCGGCCCGGGTGAGACTGCGTTTACGCGGATACCGTCGGGGCCCAGATCGTTGGCCAGATAGCGTGTTGCCGATTCCAATGCCGCCTTTGCCACACCCATAACGTTGTAACTCGGAACCACACGGTTCGAGCCTTGATAGGTCAATGTGATCAGGGAGCCGCCATTTTCTTTCATCATCGGATGCGCCCGGCGGGCAACCTCGATGAATGAATAAACCGAGATATCCATCGAGTTCTTGAAATTCGCACGCGAGGTGTTCAGAAACCGACCCGTCAGTTCGGACTTGTCCGAATAAGCGATGGCGTGGACTAGAAAGTCGATAGTCGGCCAGCGTGCGGCCAACTCGCCAAAGGCGCGATCCAGCGAGGCGTCATCGGTGACATCCGTATCCACCATGAAGTCGCTGCCGATGCTTGCGGCCAATGGCTCCAGACGTTTGCCGAATGCCTCACCCTGATAGGTGAAGGCAAGCTCCGCGCCCGCTTCGTGCATGGCTTTGGCAATGCCCCATGCAATTGACCGGTCATTTGCCACGCCCATGATCAGGCCGCGTTTACCCCTTAAAAGATCCGACATCATCGTCACCCGCTATACTTTGACAGAACCATGGACCCATTTGTTCCGCCAAAGCCAAAGCTATTGGTCATCACACTGTCCAAACCTGCGTTTTCAACCACTTGAGTTGCAATTTCACCGGGCTGGATGCCTTCGGCAAGTGTTTCTACGTTAATCGACGGCGCAATAAAGTCATGCTCAAGCATCAAGAGGCAGAAAACCGCTTCAAGCGCGCCGGCTGCGCCTTGTGCGTGGCCCGTCAACGACTTGGTCGATGAAATCGGCGGCACGTTGCCCTCACCAAAGATGCGGCGGACTGCTTCGACCTCACCCACATCACCGACCGGGGTCGAGGTGCCGTGGGCGTTGATGTAGTTGATCTTGCGGCCTTCCGGCAAGGAGGCCATCGCCAAGCGCATCGCGCGCTCACCACCTTCACCCGAGGGGGCAACCATGTCATGCCCGTCCGACGTAGCTGCAAAGCCGGTCACTTCGGCATAAATCTTTGCGCCGCGAGCCAGCGCGTGTTCCAGATCTTCCAGCACCACGATGCCGCCGCCGCCGGAGATTACGAAACCGTCGCGGTTCGCGTCGAAAGTCCGCGAGGCTTTCTCTGGGGTGTCATTGTATTTCGATGACATCGCGCCCATGGCGTCAAACAGGCAGGAGAGCGTCCAGTCCAGCTCCTCTCCGCCGCCGGCGAATACTATATCCTGCTTGCCCATCATGATCTGCTCGGCTGCGTTGCCGATGCAATGCAGCGAGGTCGAGCAGGCCGAGGTGATCGAGTAATTGAGGCCTTTGATCTTGAAGGCCGTCGCCAGGTTGGCCGAGATCGTCGAGGACATGCATTTCGGAACCGCAAACGGGCCAATCCGCTTGGTGGCACCGGTTTTCATCACGGTCTGATGCGCCGTTAGCAACGCGCTCGTCGACGGGCCACCTGAGCCTGCCACAACACCCGTGCGCGGGCTTTGCACCTGTTCTTCGGTCAAGCCAGAGTCCGCTATGGCCTGGGTCATGGCGATATGCGAGTAGGCTGCGCCAGGACCCATGAACCGCAAGGTGCGTTTGTCCACGTGCTCAGCCACGTCAATTTTCAAAGATCCGGCGATCTGGCTGCGAAAGCCATGTTCGACCATCTGCTCGTTGGCCTCAATGCCGGATTTGCCTGATTTGAGCGAGGCGAGGACCTCTTCGACATTGTTCCCGATCGAGGAGACGATCCCCATACCGGTGACGACGACGCGACGCATATGCGTACTCCTGTGTTCCGTTCCCTTTTTCATTGACGAAAGCTGGGGTCAGCTCTCAGACAATGCAACTTTCATGTCCTTGACCTGATAGATGACTTCGCCATCCGCTTCGACCCGGCCGTCAGCCACACCCATGGTCAGGCGTCGGGTTTGAACGGCCTTCGTGAAATCGACAAAATACTTCAGCATCTTGCGATCCGGGCGGACCATGCCGGTCAGCTTGACCTCACCCACACCCAGCGCATAGCCGCGCCCTTGCCAGCCGCGCCACCCCAGGTTGAAACCGGTAAGTTGCCACAATCCATCCAGGCCCAGACAGCCCGGCATGATCGGGTTGCCGGGAAAATGACAGTCAAAGAACCAAAGATCCGGAGTTATGTCGAATTCGGCTATCACGTGACCCTTGCCATGCGCACCACCATCGCCGGAAATCTCGGTAATACGATCCATCATCAGCATTGGCGGGGCAGGCAGCTGCGCGTTGCCGGGGCCGAATAACTCGCCACGGGCGCATTTCAGCAGATCGTCCTTGTCAAAGCTGCTCGGGAATTGGGCCATTATGCCGCCTCTCCTGCCAGGGGTCTGTTTGTGTTATCTGGCCTCGTCTAGCACCCGTATGCAAGGTCCTGCAAGAGCGGTCGCCAGTACCATGAGATGTTCCGAGGGTTCTTTGCGACTGAATTTCATTTGAAATTGCCCGTCCACAGCACTTATATATAGTCAAGCAAAGAATAGGTATCGGATATATGACACCTCAGAGCCAGAACATAGCCACCACCTGGTTGGTCGACGCAGGGTTGCGTCCGACGCGTCAGCGCGTTGCACTGGCGGAGCTGCTGGTTGGGGACGGGCGTCACCGCCACGTCACGGCAGAAAGCCTTTTTGAAGCGGCGAAAAAAAACGGCGATGCCGTGTCCTTGGCGACAGTTTATAATACTCTGCGTGCGTTTTGCGACGCTGGTGTGTTGCAGGAAATCACCGTGGACGGGTCGAAAAGTTATTTTGATACCAACACGCATGATCATCCCCATTTCTTTTGGGAGGATGAGGGCCGCCTGAGCGATGCGCCGTCAGATCAGCTTGTGATTCAACGCCTGCCCGAAGCGCCAGACGGGGTTGAAATCGCCTCGGTCGACGTCGTGATCCGTCTGCGGAAAAAATAACGTAACGTTTCCTTTGTGGGCAGAGCGTAATCTGGAAAACTCTGAATTGCGGCGTTTTAGTATGTGTGCGCAGAAGAAAGGTGACTTTGTTTTAGCGCCGCCGGAGCTCCAGCGTTGAAAACACTTAGCCGTTTGGTGCGGAGTTGTGGGGCTTTAGTCAGATAGCAAGTACCACGCGTTTCCTTGAAGATATGGGTTGAACGCAGGGCAGTCTCATGCCCAGATCACGCAGGCCCACGGAACGGAGACAGGCATGACGCACCCTTTGGTCACGCAAGAGATGATCGATACCTATCAGCGCGATGGTGTTGTCCTGATCAAGGGTCTTTTCTCTGATCATGTTGAAGATCTCAGAGACGGCGTGGCCGAGAATATGGCGAATCCGGGCCCGTACGCGTCAGACAACAGAAAACAGGGCGAGACGGGATTATTCTTTGATGACTATTGCAACTGGTCGCGGATTGACCAGTTCCGAGACGTCATCGAGAACTCTCCGGCCGCCGAAGTCGCGGCGGACTTGATGCAATCGCGAACCGTGCAGGTATTCCACGATCATGTACTGGTGAAAGAGCCCGGCACGTCGATGGCCACCCCATGGCATCAGGATGGGCCGTACTATTTTGTGGAAGGTCAGCAAACGATCAGCTTTTGGTCTCCACTTGACCCGGTGCGAGAAGCCACGCTGCGTTGCGTGGCTGGGTCGCATCTGTGGGAGAAAGAGGTCTTACCCACCCGCTGGGTGTCGGAGGAGGGATTCTTTCCGGATGAGGGTCAGTACATTCCCGTTCCGGACCCGGATGCCGAGGGGATGACGGTCGTCGAGTACGAAATGGAGCCGGGTGACGCGGTGGCTTTCAATTACCGCACGCTTCATGGCGCGCGCGGGAACCGGTCCGATAGTCGTCGCCGGGCGTTTTCACTGCGCTTGGTCGGGGATGACGCGCGCTATGTCGAACGTCCGGGCCGGACTTCGCCGCCGTTTCCCGGACACGATATGACCCCCGGCCAGCGCCTGCGTGAAGATTGGTTCCCAGTGCTGCTCAGGCGTTGACCTCAGAACCATTGCCCCGGCTCAATGAGTCCAAGATCAAGCAATTGGCCTGACGTCCACTGAAAGGGCACCGAGTTTTGCCAGCAAAAGCTTGGGATATCAAAGGTTGAGCCTGCGTTGCTTTTCAACGCTTTCGCCGCGCGGAATGAACATATGGCTGCGGTCAGGTTGTGGTGCCAGGGGCACGAGTAGGTGTTGTATTCCGGCTCGTTGAACGTGTGATCGGGGCGGAGCTCCAGACCATTTTGCGATTTGAACAAAGCGATGCGGTCAATCCGCCGGCGCTCATACGGGATATGATCCTCGAATCGCCAGCGCAGACCGCCCGACATATCCAATTGCCGCTCAACCGGGTGCCCCTCTGCGTCGTGGCGCGTGTGGGCATAATATCCTGTTCTGTCCAACATCGCGCGTTCCGGGGACACGCCATTTGGAAAACTGTTTAGGTCATCGGCATACAGGTCGATCACGTGGCTCAGCATCGCGTCCCGGCGTTCCTCGGCGTGGAAGGTCAGCAATTCGCCAACCGTGCGGGTCTCACAAAACGGAAAGAACAGGTATTCGGCGTTGTAGCAGTAGTACATCCAGATGTTCGGAGCGGCCTGAATGATCCGGTTGATGGTGTCGAAGACGATCGCGCCGGGAACAGAGGTGAGGTTGACGCGGTGGATACGGTCCACAAGCGCGGGGTCCAGCGTAAAGTCCTGCGGCATGAAGGCAATCACGGACTTGAAGCCAAGATGCAAATGATGCCGGAGGGTGCTGTCGACCTCGATGTTGTCCTCGGCAAAAATGAGCGCAACAGGACCTTCTGCAAGGGCTGATCTGCCTGAGTTCAGGAAAACGTCGAATGAGTCGTATTGCATTGCCTGTCCGGTTCCACTTGGCTGGAATCTGCGTTCAAAATCGGGTATCCGCCTTGGCATTGCAAGCAGCGTTCGTCGGGTATAGACGACGCCGATCCCGCGAACGCAAAGGCCATACCCATGTCAGAACCCAAAAAGCTGTACATCAAAACCTATGGTTGCCAGATGAACGTCTACGACAGCGAACGTATGTCCGAGACGCTGGGCGGGCAGGGCTATGTTGAAACCAAAAGCCCGGAAGACGCGGATATGATCCTGCTGAACACCTGCCATATCCGGGAAAAGGCTGCTGAAAAGGTCTATTCCGAGCTTGGCCGGTTCAAAGGGTTGAAGGCGGAAAAGCCCGACCTCAAGATCGGCGTGGCAGGATGTGTTGCGCAGGCCGAAGGCGAAGAGATCATGCGCCGACAGCCTTTGGTTGACTTGGTTGTGGGGCCGCAAAGCTATCATCGACTGCCCGAGATGGAGGCGAAGACGCGGACTGGCGCCAAGGCGTTGGACACGGATTTCCCCGAGGAAGACAAGTTCGAAAAGCTCAAGAACCGCCCAAAGGCAAAACGCGGCCCGACGGCGTTTCTGACCGTTCAGGAAGGCTGCGACAAATTCTGCGCGTTCTGCGTGGTGCCCTATACGCGCGGGGCCGAGGTGAGCCGACCAGCGGATCGCATCATTCGTGAGGCGCAAGATCTGGTTGAACGTGGTGTGCGCGAGATCACTCTGTTGGGTCAGAACGTGAATGCCTATCACGGGGCCGGACCCAGCGGGGATATGACCCTGGCGGGATTGATCTGGGAATTGAATAAAGTTGATGGCTTGGAGCGAATCCGCTTTACCACTTCGCACCCCAACGACATGGCAGATGACCTGATCGAAGCGCATGGAACCTGCGATAAGCTGATGCCGTATTTGCACCTGCCTGTTCAGTCGGGATCAGATCGTATTCTAAAGCGCATGAACCGTAGCCATACGGCAGAAAGTTATCTTAGGTTGATCGAACGCATTCGCGCCGCACGTTCTGATATCGTGATGTCTGGCGATTTCATCGTCGGCTTCCCTGAAGAAACAGAAGAAGATTTTCAGGCGACTTTGGACCTCGTGCAAGAGGTCAAATACGGCTATGCCTACTCGTTCAAATACTCCACCCGCCCGGGCACACCTGCAGCCGAGCGGCCCCAGGTAGACCCCGATGCAGCGGATGATCGCCTACAGCGTTTGCAGGCTTTGATTACGCAGCATCAGCGCGAAATTCAGGATGCAATGGTGGGGCGCAAGGTCAGCGTCCTTTTTGAAAAACCCGGCCGTCTAGCAGGGCAAATGGTCGGAAAATCCGAGTATTTACATTCGGTTCACGTATCCGATGCCGATGTTGCAGTGGGCGAACTGAGGGACGTACGGATCACAAACTCAGGTGCGAATTCGCTGGCTGGAAAACTGATCTGAAGCTGAAAACAAGTGCTGTTTGAAAGCCATAGTCAGGATTTATTCCAGTCATTAACCCTTGATTTATGGCTGGCAACTATGTTCCCAGAAAGATTAGTTTTTTGAACCGGGTCATTGGTTCCCAAAGCTACGTACTGTGCTGACCTGTTTGTTGGGTCGATGGAGGAGACGAGTGGAAACCCTGACGCGTTGCTTTGCACCCAACATGCGATTCTTAGCCCCGATCATGCTGGTGCTTTCATTTCTTTCCGGTGCGACGTTTGCAGGCAACCTGAATACTGGGCTGACTGATCCGCCGGTTGCCAGTCCGAAACGCCTGGATGCTGATGTAAGCGCGTTCTATCTTGGGCTGAGCGCGGGCTACGCGTCCACTGGAACGGATCAGTTTGGTCTTCGTACCCCTGCAGATCTATTTGCGATAGGCGAGCTGGATTTGAAAGGCGGCTATGGTGGTCTCCGCGGGGGATGGCGTGGCAGTGTACCTGTGACCGGCGGGCGCGATTATGTCTATGGATTTGAAATCGGATACGATTTTGGCAAGATAGAAGACAACGCATCGACAGATATTGGCTCTGTTACGGTTTCTGGAGGGTCCGAAGTTTCGGACATCCTCTCGTTGCGCTTTCGCAACGGTTTAACGAACAAAAGCGGCAAGATTCTGTATTTCTTTACTGTCGGTTATGTGCAGGGCGACGTGACAACCACAAGCGGTCTGGAATTGGGGCCGACGATTCAAACCTTTTCAGACAGCGGCACGCGCGATGGCCTCTCAGCCAGCGTTGGTGCAGAACACAGGCTGAATGACAATTGGTCCATCACGGGTGAGTTTGAATACGTGCAGTTCGACTCGCGTGAGGTTGAATTCGGAAATGGCTTCTCGACCAAATCAACTCCTAAATACCGCGGTTTGCGCTTTGGATTGAACTATACGTTCTGAGACTGCCAACTGTTGTGGGTGGACTTGACTTCGGCGGTTTTGCCATCCGTTTCGGAAAAATTGAAACTGTGGCTTGCGCCCACCGAGAATTGTTGTCTACGCTTGGAGTATTAACGCCAAGACAGGAGAACGGATTGGCCATCGGTGCCCTTACCCCACCGCAAGATGACATGCCCCCGCGCGAGGCGTTTGTGGAATTCCCTGACAACCGGTTGTTGATTGATTTGTGCGGTGAGTATGACCGCAATCTAACCGACATCGAACAAAAGCTGTCTGTCCAGATCGTGCGTCGCGGCAATCAGTTGGCCGTCATGGGCGATGAAGACGCTCAGAAACAGGCGATCGAGGTTTTGCAGGCGCTCTATACCCGTCTGGAAGGCGGTCGCGACGTAGAGGCCGCCGATGTGGACCGTGAGCTGAGGATGGGTGTGTCGGAACAAGGAACCGGCAGCCGTGACGGTGACCAGCTTGAGATGTTCAGGGGCGGCACAGTCGAGATCAAGACAAGGAAAAAACTGGTTGAACCACGCACGGATGCGCAAAAGGCGTATGTTCAGTCGCTGTTCGCCAATGAACTGGCGTTTGGCATTGGCCCGGCCGGTACGGGCAAGACTTATCTGGCCGTCGCAGTAGGTGTTTCGATGTTTATTGGCGGGCATGTAGATCGGATCATCCTCAGCCGTCCCGCGGTCGAAGCTGGTGAAAAGCTAGGCTATCTACCGGGTGACATGAAGGACAAGGTCGATCCGTATATGCAGCCGCTCTATGATGCATTGAACGACTTTCTTCCCGGCAAGCAACTGGCCAAATTGATCGAGGAAAAGCGTATCGAAATCGCGCCGCTGGCCTTTATGCGAGGGCGGACATTGGCCAACGCGTTTGTGGTTTTGGATGAGGCGCAGAACGCCACAACCATGCAAATGAAGATGTTTCTAACGCGTCTTGGTGAAGGCAGCCGGATGGTGATCACCGGTGACAGGTCGCAGGTGGATTTGCCGCGCGGGGTCCAGTCTGGGCTGACGGATGCCGAGCGTCTGCTAAGAACGATCCCCAATATCAGCTTCAACTATTTCACCTCGAAGGACGTGGTGCGTCATCCGCTTGTGGCCGCCATCATCGAAGCGTATGAGGCCGACTCAGGCCGCGAGGCGGGTTAAACGTCCGGGGCTGCAGGCTTTGGGCGTTGCAACATGAACCTTGAACTGACCATTGAAGATCCGCGCTGGCAAGGGCTGGAACCCTTGGCCACGCAGTCCATCCAGGCCGTGCTGGAGTATTGCGGCCTGGACAGCGATCTGTGCGAAATCAGTCTGCTGGCCTGTGACGATGCACGGATCGCTGAGCTGAACGCGGAGTTCCGGGAAAAGCCTGTGCCGACAAATGTGCTCAGCTGGCCGTCCGAGGATCTGGCGGCAGAGGAGCCGGGGCAGGCTCCGACCCCTCCGGTAGCGGATTTCACAGGGGAAATCGCGCTGGGGGATATCGCGATTGCTTATGAGACATGCGCAAGAGAAGCGGAAGAGGCCGTAAAACCGATGGATGATCACGTCAGGCATCTGATTGTTCACGGCACGTTACATTTATTGGGCTACGATCACATTCGTGACCCCGACGCCACTTTGATGGAAAGGGTTGAGGTCGCTATACTTGGCAAAATGGGTGTCAATGACCCATATAGGATGTAGACGGGCCACCAAGGCCGATTTTTTGGAACAGGATTATGGGCGATACAGACGGCAGTTCTATGGCGGCGCAGAGCGCGCAACCTACGAACGGCGGTGATGCCGGCAAAGAGAAAGCCGGTATCTTTTCAAGAATAGTGGATGCGTTCTCGCCGCAGAGCGAGGATGAGGTCCAAGTGACGAACGGACAAGATGTCGACAAGGTCCAGCCGCGTGGCATGATCAATCTGCGGCGGATGCGGGTCGAGGACGTGGCTATCCCCACGGCTGAGATCATCTCTGTCCCCTCGACCATCACGAAAGACGAACTGGCGCAGGTGTTCCGTGACAGCGGCCTATCCCGGATACCGGTCTATGAGGGTACGCTGGATACACCGTTGGGGTTCGTGCACCTAAAGGACTTTGCACTGACCCACGGGTTCAATGGCGGGTCGACCGAGTTCGATCTGGTGTCAATGCTTCGGACATTGCTGTTTGTTCCACCCTCGATGCCGATTGGCGTTCTGCTTACCAAGATGCAGACCGAGCGTCGCCACATGGCACTGGTGATCGATGAATATGGCGGTGTTGACGGGTTGCTGACTATCGAAGACCTGATTGAACAGGTCGTAGGTGAAATCGCTGACGAGCATGACGCGGATGAAGATCAGCTTTGGGTTCAGGAAAAGCCCGGCTGCTATATCGTGCAGGCGCGTGTTCCATTGGAAGAGTTCGAAGCGGAAATCGGACGCTCGCTAACCAGTCACGAAGACGTGGATGAAGAAGAGATCGACACGTTGGGTGGGCTGGTCTTCATGCTGTCGGGTCGCGTGCCCGCGCGGGGCGAAGTTGTTCTGCACCCCGAAGGTCCGGAATTCGAAGTGATTGATGCCGATGCGCGCCGGATCAAACGTTTGAGGGTCATGTTGCCGGGCCGCGCCGCATGAACCCATCCAAGGGTTGGCCGTTTTGGCTGAGACTGATTCTGGCGTCACTGCTTGGCGTGGCGGCGGCGTTTGGTCTTGCACCTTTCGGGATATGGGCCGCGACGCTGGTTACGTTGGTGCTGCTGTCCCCTTTGTTTCTGTCGACTGAAACTCGGGGTCAGGCGGCTTGGATCGGTTGGCTTTTTGCCACCGGCTACTTCGCCCATGGGCTCAGTTGGATCACCGAGCCTTTCTTCGTTGATGCCGAGCGGCACGCCTGGATGGCACCGTTTGCGTTGGTCTTCTTGGCGGGCGGGCTGGCCTTGTTCTGGGCGCTTGCCTTTTGGATCGCGCGGCGCCCGGGCGCGCGCACGGTGCGTCAGGCGGTTTTTCTGGCCTTGGCGGTATCATTGACAGAATGCGCCCGCGGCTATGTGTTGACCGGTTTCCCATGGGCAGGGCTGGCGCAGGTATGGGTTGGCTCGCCAATGGCGCAGGTTTTGTCGTTGTTTGGACCGTACGGTCTGGGCGCAGTGACACTGCTTGCGACGCTGCCTTTGGGTGCGGCCTTGACGCAGCGCAGCGGATTTGTCCTGCCGCTGGGCTTTACAGTCGGCGTTGCTGGTTTTGCACTGGTTTTTGCCAGTTCGCGCCCAGAGGTGACAGAGACTGATCATGTCGTACGGCTTGTTCAACCCAACGCACCCCAGCATCAGAAATGGGACCCGGATTATGCGCCCGTGTTCTTCGCGCGTCAGATCGAGTTCACTGCGGCGGCCCCCCGGCCTGACCTGATCGTCTGGCCTGAAACCTCGATCCCGGCATGGTTGGGCAGCGCTCAACCTTATCTCGACGCGGTTGTCGATGCGGCGCAGGGAACACCGGTGTTTTTGGGAATTCAGCGGGGGGATGGGCCACGCATATACAACTCGATGATCTACTTGGATGAGACCGGCCAGCAGACAGGGCTGTATGACAAGCACCACCTTGCCCCCTTCGGAGAATACGTGCCGTTGGGAAACCTGATGGCAGAGTTCGGGGTTCACGGTATGGCGACCACAGCGGGGCATGGGTTCAGCTCTGGTCCCGGGGCGGCTTTGATAGATGCTGGTAAACTGGGCAAGGCGTTGCCGCTGATTTGTTACGAGGCTGTTTTTACACAGGATATCTTGTCCGCACCGGGGCGCGCGGACTTTTTGCTGCAAGTCACCAATGATGCCTGGTTCGGTACATGGTCGGGCCCATATCAGCATCTGGCGCAGGCGCAGATGCGGGCGATTGAGCAAGGATTGCCCATGATGCGGTCGGCCAATACAGGCGTGTCGGCGATGATCGACCCGTTGGGGCGCATCACGGACGCGCTGCCTTTGGGGCAGGCAGGGTTCATTGATGCAAAACTGCCTGCACCGCATGACCCAACTGTATACTCGCGGATTGGGGATGTTCCCGTATTTGTCCTTCTGGCGGCTATGTTCGCGCTGCTTTCGCGCAACGTGCGGCGGGATCATTCTTAATTACCGATTGACCCTTTGGTTTAGTGCGCGTATCCCCTCGAAAGCCCGTCACAACGGCTTCCTGGCGTGATGGGGGAAATCTTAATGGAGCACTTTCATGTCCAGACAGAACTACACATTCACTTCGGAGTCCGTATCCGAAGGGCACCCGGATAAGGTTTGTGACCGAATCTCGGATGCTGTACTTGATGCATTTCTGAAAGAAGAACCCGAAGCACGCGTGGCGTGCGAAACCTTTGCAACCACTGACCGCGTCGTCATTGGTGGAGAAGTAGGTCTGTCTGATCAGGAAAAGCTGCACGATTATATGGGCCGCATTGATGAGATCGCGCGCGCCTGTATCAAGGATATCGGTTACGAGCAGGACAAGTTCCACCACGAAACCGTCGAAGTGACGAACCTGCTGCACGAACAATCCGCCCATATTGCGCAGGGTGTGGATGCTTCGGACGAAAAAGAAGAAGGCGCTGGCGATCAGGGCATCATGTTCGGATATGCCACCACTGAGACACCTGCGCTGATGCCGGCACCGATCCAGTATTCTCATGCAATCCTGCGTCGTTTGGCCGAGGTGCGCAAGAACGGCACTGAGCCCGCGCTTGGCCCTGACGCGAAATCGCAGCTTTCGGTGGTGTATCGTGACGGCAAACCGGTTAGCGTCAGCTCGATCGTGTTGTCGACACAGCATCTGGACGAGGCGCTGAGTTCAGATGATATCCGCGCGATTGTTGAGCCCTATATTCGTGAAACGTTGCCCGAAGGCTGGCTGACCAATGAGACCGAGTGGCACGTGAACCCCACCGGCAAGTTTGTCATTGGCGGACCAGACGGCGATGCCGGTCTGACGGGTCGCAAGATCATTGTGGATACCTATGGCGGTGCTGCCCCGCACGGCGGCGGCGCATTTTCGGGGAAAGACCCGACCAAGGTAGACCGTTCCGCAGCTTACGCGGCGCGCTATCTGGCCAAGAACGTGGTGGCTGCGGGCATGGCAGAGCGCTGCACCATCCAGCTGAGCTATGCGATTGGTGTCTCGAGACCTCTGTCGATTTATGCCGATACGCATGGTACCGGTCAAATTGCAGATGCGGTGATCGAAAAAGCGGTCGGTCAGGTTATGGATCTTACCCCGCGCGGCATTCGTGAACACCTGCAGCTGAATAAGCCGATTTACCAGCGCACCGCGGCCTATGGCCATTTTGGCCGAGAGCCGGATGCTGATGGTGGATTCAGCTGGGAACGTACCGATTTGGCCGATGCGCTGAAAGCAGCCGTCTGAACCTTTGCTATCAATAGGTGCGCCCTTGCGGGCGCGCTCTATTTTTTGAAAATGCAGCAAGTGGCGGCCCGTTAACTGAACGGGCGCGGCCACCTCTTGCCTCGATGTCGCCCGCGCAGTATGGGCACCGCCATGAGCACTCAGACACCCAAACGCCCCCGCAGAAACTTCTATGGCCGCTTCAAAGGCAAGGCTTTGAAGCAAAGCCAGAAGGCATACCTGAACGAAGACCTTGATGCCCTGTCGCCGGGGGCCGTGGATTGGGAGAGCAACCCGGAACGTCATCCACTGGACCTGAAAACGTTATTTGGTGGCAAGAAGGTCTGGCTTGAGGTCGGCTTTGGCGGTGGCGAACACCTGGTTCATCAGGCCGCGCGCAATCCGCAAATTGGCATTATCGGGGCTGAGCCGTATATCAACGGCGTTGCCATGCTGCTGGGTAAGATTCGCAAGGCCGGAGTAAAGAACCTTGCGGTACATCCAGGCGATGCGCGTGACCTGTTCGATGTACTGCCCGAAGCCAGTGTATCGCGCGCGTTTCTGCTGTATCCCGATCCTTGGCCCAAGACACGTCATCATCGTCGGCGTTTTGTGACTCCTGAACACTTGGAACCGCTGGCCCGCGCCCTGAAGCCCGGTGCAATTTTCCGAGTAGCCACCGACATTCCGGATTATGTCCGACAGACTTTGGAAGAAGTTCCGCGCGCCGGGTTCGAATGGCTGGCTGAACGCCCCTCGGACTGGCGCGAACCGTGGGACGACTGGATTTCCACCCGCTATGAACAAAAGGCTTTGCGCGAAGGGCGCACGCCCCACTACCTGACCTTCCGGTGCAAAGACTGATTGCGGCTGGACCAACCGGCCCCAATTCGCTAAGCGGCTTGGGCACTGATAGCGCAAATAAGGAGCCTTCATGTCCGGACACGGCACGCCCATCCCGATGACCTCGCATCCCTGCGGCCCGCTGACCGGTACGGCCGAGGTGCCGGGCGACAAGTCGATCTCGCACCGGTCGCTGATCCTTGGTGCGATGGCAGTGGGCGAGACCAGGATTTCCGGCTTGCTAGAAGGTGAAGATGTTCTGGACACCGCCAAGGCCATGCGTGCATTCGGAGCCGAAGTCACCGATCACGGGAATGGTGAATGGACCGTGCACGGCGTCGGTGTCGGTGGCTTTGCTGAGCCCGATCAGGTGATCGATTGCGGCAACTCGGGCACCGGTGTGCGGTTGATCATGGGCGCGATGGCGACCAGCCCGATCACAGCGACCTTCACCGGTGATGCCAGTCTGAACAAAAGGCCTATGGCACGGGTCACTGACCCGCTGTCGCTTTTTGGCGCGCAATCAGTTGGGCGATCGGGCGGGCGTTTGCCGATGACGATTGTCGGAGCGGCAGAGCCGGTCCCCGTGCGCTATGAGGTTCCGGTGCCATCGGCGCAGGTGAAATCAGCGGTCCTTCTGGCGGGCCTGAACGCCCCGGGCAAAACCGTTGTGATCGAGAAAGAGGCCACCCGCGACCATTCAGAGCGGATGCTGGTCGGTTTCGGAGCGGAAATCACTGTCGAGGATACGGATGAAGGCCGGGTCATCACTCTGACCGGTCGTCCCGAGTTGAAGCCACAGGTCATTGCCGTACCGCGTGACCCGTCCAGCGCGGCGTTTCCAGTGTGCGCTGCGCTGATCACGCCCGGTTCCGACGTGTTGGTTCCGGGGATTGGCCTGAACCCAACCCGTGCAGGGCTGTTTACCACTCTGCGTGAAATGGGGGCAGACCTGACTTATGAAAACGAGCGCGAAGAGGGCGGCGAACCCGTCGCCGATCTGCGCGCGCGCTATTCCCCGAATATGAAGGGCATCAACGTGCCGCCCGACCGCGCGGCCTCGATGATCGACGAATACCCGGTTCTGTCCGTGGTTGCAGCCAATGCCACCGGCACGACGATGATGGGTGGCGTTAAAGAACTGCGCGTGAAGGAAAGCGACCGGATTGACGCAATGGCGAAAGGCCTGCGTGCCAACGGCGTCACCGTCGATGAAGGTGAGGAGTGGTGGTCGGTCGAAGGACTGGGCATCGGAAACGTCCCCGGCGGCGGCACGTGCGAAAGCTTTTTGGATCACCGCATTGCCATGTCGTTTATGGTGATGGGCATGGGCGCAAAATCACCGGTATCTGTAGATGATGGCAGCCCGATTGCGACGTCGTTCCCAATCTTTGAACCGCTGATGGCATCGCTGGGTGCCAAGGTTGAACGCACATGAGCTTTACGGTGGCGATTGACGGCCCTGCTGCCGCTGGTAAGGGGACGATCGCGAAGGGTGTCGCGGCGCATTTTGGGTTCGCGCATCTGGACACCGGGTTGCTGTATCGTGCCGTTGGACGCCGGACACTGGATGGCACGGACGCCATCGCGGCGGCGCAGGCCTTGACGGCGGACGAGTTGGAACAGGGCGACCTCAGGACAGCCGACATTGCTCAGGCGGCCTCGAAAGTCGCGGTAATCCCCGAAGTTCGCGCGGCGCTGGTTGATTTTCAACGGGCTTTTGCGCGACGGGCCGGGGGAGCGGTTTTGGATGGGCGCGATATCGGGACGGTCATCTGCCCCGAAGCCGAGGTCAAGCTCTTCGTCACGGCAAACGCCGAGGTCCGGGCAGAACGTCGCTACCTAGAGCTGAAGGCTAACGGGTCCGATGTCACTAAGGAACAGGTATTGGCAGATGTGCGTGAACGCGATGCAAGAGATGCTGAGCGTATCACGGCGCCAATGAAGCCTGCGGAGGACGCCGTGCGTCTGGATACCTCGGACCTAAGTATCGCGGCGGCGCTTGAAAGGGCCGTGGCGCTGATCGAAAGCAAACGCCCCGCGACGCAATAGCGCCGCGGGGCAGAGTATTACAGTTCGCCTACTGCAACGCTCTTGATCTTCGACCACTGATCGTCAGCGGTTTTTGCCGTCGCGGGTACGTCCTTCAGGAACGCTGCGCGGGTTTCGGCGTTCAGGAACAGGTACAGTTTACCGTCCGAGACCACGTACTGATCCGGGTCGCCGTCAAACTTCTTGCCGACCGAAACACCGAACGAACAGAATCCGCCGTGTTGCGGCAGATAAGCGGCAGGATTGGCTTCGAACGCTTCCAGGTTTGCAGCGCTGGAGAAGTAGTAGGACGCACCGTCATAGGTCGCCGTGTGCGTTGCAAAGCCCTCGACCGGGTTGCCGTCCTGCAGCAGCGCAACCAGATCGACACCGTGCGCAGCCAAGGGCGCACCGGCTGCCGAAATACCGTTCGAGACATTGATCTCATCCGCCGCAAAGGCCGGGGCCGCGATCAGGGGCAAGGTGGCAATCAGGCCTGTGAGAACCAGAGATTTCATAGAGATTTCCTTTTCTGTTCAGGTTCGGCTGGCTGAACTGCCAACCGCTGAAACAGAATTAGGGGGCTTGATTTGAACGTGCTATCGCAGAACGGTCGATAAACTTTGCAGATCGTTCAAAGCTGGCGCGGTACGGTAAGCTTTCCTCACCAAGAATTACTTGGTCAGATGAAAGCGGGCCTTCTAGGGTTAAGCCCTAGCTGGATGCGGGAAAGCTGTTATAGTCCAAAGATCGCCAAGAGGGAAAGCTGCAATCAAGCCTCAAAACAGAACGCAGCTGATAATTCCCCAAGCTAACAGGGACTAAAAAAATATGAACAATCGTTTGCGCAAGATCACCATCGTTGGTGGTGGTACAGCGGGTTGGATGACCGCGCTGATCCTGGATATGGTGTTTTCCCGCACGTCTGCCCCCAAAGATCGCCCGAGTATCTGCCTGATCGAAAGCCCCAATATCTCAACAGTCGGTGTTGGTGAGGCCACCGTGCCGCGCATGCCGGTCACGCTCCGCCAGGCGGGCATCTCAGAGAGGGATTTTTTCCGCGAGACCAACGCGTCGTTCAAGCTGGGGGTGAAGTTCTGCAACTGGAACAAGGACGCCAAGGGCAATCGCATCGATTACGTGAACCCGTTTGCTCACGGCCAGATGGTCGAGGGGTTGGAAGCCGCCGAGTATTTCTTGCGCTTTGGCAACGGAGATCGGGATTTCACGCAATCTATCTCACCGCATGATCACCTCGGCCGTCTTTGCAAGGGTGCGCGGCAATTGGGCCAGCCTGAATTTGAACAACGGTTTGGCTATGCGTATCATCTGGACGCCGTGAAATTCGCAGGCATGCTCACCAAGGTCTGCACCCAGCGCGGCGTTGAGCATATTCGGGACGAGGTCCAAACGGTTGAGTTGGATGAAAAGGGCAATGTCAGCCATCTGATGCTGGAACGTGCCGGTCGCCACGACATCGAAATGGTCGTAGACTGCACCGGGTTCCGCGGGTTGATCATCAACCAAGCGCTTGGCGAGCCGTTTATGGATTATTCGGACTATCTGCCGAACGACCGCGCCATGGCGCTGCAGATCGAACATCCCAATCCAAGAAAGATCGAAAGCCTCACGCGATCCACCGCACTTGGCGCAGGTTGGACTTGGCGCGTGCCTCTCTATAACCGTGTGGGTACGGGCTATGTGTTTTCGTCGGCTCACCGCACGGATGATCAGGCAGCAGATGAATACCTTGAATGGCTGGGCGACAGCGGCAAGGGCGCTACGCCTCGCGTGATCCCGATGCGCGTCGGGCGCGTGCGCAACGCCTGGGTCAAGAACTGTGTGGCGATTGGTCTGTCAGGCGGCTTTATCGAGCCGCTGGAAAGTACCGCGATTCATATGATTGATCACGCGGTGCGCTGGTTTGCCGAACACCTGCCCACGCGAGACATCGAGCCGTCGCTAAGGGCCAGGTACAACCGGCAGATGGACAAGCTTTACAACGAGGTTTTGGAGTTTATCTGCCTGCACTACAAGTTGGGCAATCGCAAGGATGACCAGTATTGGATCGACGCGCGCACCGAAATGAAAGTGCCGGATCGATTGGCCGAGAACCTCGAGTTGTGGCAGCACCGTCTGCCCATGCAACACGATGTCGAGTTCGCCACGCTATTTGACCATCGCGTCTATCAAACGGTTCTGTTGGGCAAACAGTCCTATGATAACGGCTATGGGACTGGTATCCGAGATCGTGTTCGGCCGTTGAAAAAGCAGATTTGGGAACAGGGCATGAGGCGTGCCAAAGCTGATCTTACGCAGATCATCAATACAATGCCGGATCACAAAACGCTTCTGCGCGATATCCGCGGCGAACTGAAGCAACCAGCCTTTGTAATGGCAAATGCCGCAAAACCAACAGTCGCAGTACCAGGTGCTGCACCGGAACCCGTAACGATCCAGAACATGCCAAACCTCGCTGAAATCCAGAGTGGCAAGAAAGATCTGCAACTCTTCTAGGGTATCATTGTGCTCAACCCGCATAGTGTTTTAACAAAAGCTCGGAAGGCAGGGCCTTAAACCTCTGCCTTCTGTGACTCATTTTCGGTGTTCAGACCGGAACCTAGGCCGGAGCGGTGAATGCCGTCCGCTCGCCCAGCAGATAGCGCACGACATCTGCGTAGTCGAAAACCAGCGAGATCGTAATCGTCAGAAAGATAAAGCGGATAATCCATCTGGGCGGTTCCGGCATGTCGACGCGGGCTTGCTGATACCACAGGTAGACTGCAAGAGGCGTCCAGGGAATGATATGTCCCAATCCCATCAGTCGAACATATCCAAGCTGATTGAAAATAAAAATTACACCCGCTGCGGCCAACATGCTGCTGATCAAGATAATGATTGAGGCCACGCGCGATTGGCGCCATATCAGCAAGGAAATCGGCAAAAGAAAGGCGCCGAAGGACAGAATATTCAGCCAGATTTGAATCCATTGAGGCTGCTGCGCAACGATCAGGTTGAAGTCTTCCATGGCCCGGTTGCTCCTGTGTTAAAGGGAATACGTTGTGTAGTGCCGCGCTGGGCATTTTGGGACAACTGGTATGACGCGTGATCAAGCCGATGTGAAGCGGGCGGATTTAAGCGCGACACGCGGCACCATGCAGGTTTCGACTTGCGGGGCAACGCCCAAGCAGGTATAGAGCACCCGTCTAAACATGGGCGGTTAACGTCCGGATGACGTATCTGAGCAGGGCCGGGTTTCCTCGGCCCTTTGTGTTTGTGTAATCGGATGCGCCCCGGATCACGCCTGATGACAACAGGAAACAAGACCGGCGGAGACAACCGCTCGGCCAGCAAAAACGTTATGTAAAGGAAAACAACGCCACATGGCTAACGCATCCATGGAGGAATTCGAAGCCCTCCTGAATGAAAGCTTCGAAATGGACACGCCCGAAGAAGGGTCTGTTGTCAAAGGTAAGGTTCTGGCGATCGAAGCCGGCCAAGCCATCATCGACGTAGGCTACAAAATGGAAGGCCGCGTTGATCTGAAAGAATTCGCAAATCCCGGCGAAGCCCCTGAAATCGCTGTAGGCGACGAGGTCGAAGTTTACCTGCGCGCCGCAGAAAACGCCCGTGGCGAAGCCGTCATCTCGCGTGAGATGGCCCGCCGTGAAGAGGCATGGGACCGTCTGGAAAAAGCATATGCCGACGACCAGCGCGTCGAAGGTGCAATCTTTGGTCGCGTCAAAGGTGGCTTCACCGTCGATCTAGGCGGCGCAGTTGCGTTCCTGCCCGGCTCGCAGGTTGATGTGCGCCCCGTGCGTGACGCTGGCCCGCTGATGGGTCTGAAGCAGCCGTTCCAGATCCTGAAAATGGACCGCCGCCGTGGCAACATCGTTGTGTCGCGTCGCGCAATCCTGGAAGAATCGCGTGCTGAACAGCGCGCCGAGGTTATCGGAAACCTGTCCGAAGGTCAGACCGTTGAGGGTGTTGTTAAGAACATCACCGAATACGGTGCATTTGTTGACTTGGGCGGCGTTGACGGCCTGCTGCACGTCACCGACATGGCATGGCGCCGTGTGAACCACCCGTCCGAGATCCTGACGATCGGCGAAACCATCAACGTTCAGGTCATCAAGATCAACAAAGAGACCCACCGCATCAGCCTAGGCATGAAGCAGCTGCAGGAAGATCCGTGGGATCTGGTTGCTGCCAAGTACCCGCTGGGCTCGGTCCATCAGGGTCGCGTCACCAACATCACCGACTACGGCGCGTTCGTCGAGCTGGAAGCCGGTGTCGAAGGTCTGGTGCACGTGTCCGAGATGTCCTGGACCAAGAAGAACGTCCACCCCGGCAAGATCGTTTCGACCAGCCAGGAAGTCGACGTCATGGTTCTGGAAATCGACGGCGCCAAGCGTCGCGTGTCTCTGGGCCTGAAGCAGACTCAGCGCAACCCATGGGAAGTGTTTGCAGAAACACACCCCGAGGGCACCGAGGTCGAAGGCGAAGTCAAGAACATCACCGAATTCGGTCTGTTCATTGGCCTGGAAGGCGACATCGACGGCATGGTTCACCTGTCCGACCTGTCCTGGGACGAGCGCGGCGAAGATGCGATCCAGAACTACCGCAAAGGCGACGTCGTTCAGGCGGTTGTCTCGGAAGTTGACGTGGAAAAAGAGCGTATCTCATTGTCGATCAAAGCCCTGGGCGGTGACAAGTTCGCCGAAGCCGTGGGCGGCGTGAAGCGTGGCTCGGTCATCACTGTCGAAGTGACCGCAATCGAAGATGGCGGCATCGAGGTCGAGTACGAAGGCATGAAGTCGTTCATCCGTCGTTCGGACCTGTCGCGTGATCGTGCTGAGCAGCGCCCCGAGCGCTTCAACACCGGCGACAAGGTCGACGTCCGCGTCACCAACGTCGACAGCAAGACCCGCCGTCTGGGCCTGTCGATCAAAGCACGCGAAATCGCCGAAGAGAAAGAGGCCGTGGAACAGTACGGTTCTTCCGACTCGGGCGCGTCGCTGGGCGATATCCTTGGTGCAGCGCTGAAATCCGGCGACTAAGCAAGGCGCCTAACGAAAGATTTTTCGGCCCCTCGTACCCACGAGGGGCCGTTTTTGTTGCGAATCAATATGTTCCAAAACGTAGTGTTATTTTGATAGTCGTTTGCGCTTTTGGTTGAAATTCGGACCTAGAAGCAAAAAATCACACGACTTATTGCAAAAATGCAGTCTTTCGATACAGAGTCGACGTTCCCCCGTACCGGGTTTTTTTCTATACTGTCCAGACAACTAGAGATGACTAAGGTCGCCTGGGAGGGTAACGCTCATGATCCGTTCAGAACTGATTCAGAAAATCGCCGACGAAAACCCGCATCTGTATCAACGCGACGTCGAGCGGATCGTGAATACTGTGTTCGAAGAAGTGACGGATGCCATGGCGCGCGGAGACCGTGTTGAGCTGCGCGGCTTTGGGGCTTTCTCTGTGAAACAACGCGATGCCCGGGTGGGGCGCAATCCCCGAACCGGTGAAACCGTTCAGGTCGAAGAAAAATGCGTACCGTTTTTCAAAACTGGCAAGTTGCTAAGGGACCGTTTGAACGGTAAAGCCTAGGGCATGATGCGTTATCTTCGATATGGATTCCTGGGCCTCTTGGGAATCGTGCTGGTGTCAATTTCTCTGGCTAACCGCCAGATAGTTGAACTCAAACTGATGCCTGATGACCTATCCGAGTTACTGGGCTTTAACCTGTCAACATCATTGCCGCTGTTCATTGTGGTGCTGGGTGGTGTCGTGGCCGGTCTGGTGATCGGCTTCCTGTGGGAATGGCTGCGCGAGCACAAGCACCGCAAAGATGCTACAGTGAAGAAGGGCGAAGTGCGCAAGCTTGAGCGAGAGGTCAAAAAGCTCAAGAACAAACAGAACGAAGGCAAGGACGACGTTCTGGCATTGCTGGATGAGACCAACTGAAGCCCTCTCATGTCTGATGCGTCTGTCAAAATTTGCGGTCTGACCGCACCTGATCATGTGCGCGCAGCGGCGGAGGCCGGGGCGCGGTATGTCGGCTTTGTTTTCTTCCCCAAGTCGCCGCGACATCTGACTGTTGAGAGCGCGACAGAGCTTGCCCATCTGGTGCCCTCTGGCGTCGCCAAGGTCGCACTGACCGTAAATGCCTCCGATGAGGAGTTGGATCGCATCACTGCTAATGTGCCGCTGGATATGCTTCAATTGCACGGGAAAGAAAGCCCGGACCGCGTGGCCGAGTTGCGCGCACGGTATGGCTTACCGGTCATGAAAGCTGTGGGCGTCGCCGACGCCGAGGATCTGGCCGCGATTGATCTGTATTCCGAGGTGGCCGATCAATTGCTGATCGACGCCAAGCCCCCGCGCCAGTCTGAATTGCCCGGTGGCAACGGCCTTGCTTTTGACTGGCGCCTGCTGGCTGGGCGCAAGTATTGGCGGCGTCCATGGATGTTGGCCGGTGGATTAACGCCTGACAATGTCGCTGAGGCGATACGCATGACCGGCGCCCGGCAAGTTGATGTGTCATCAGGCGTGGAAAGTGCACCGGGTGTCAAAGACGCGGCTAAAATTCGGGCATTTATCGAAGCAACGCAGTGATCTGAACGCTGGGTGGCAGCGTATCTCCGTTCAGGAGGGCGCAACAATGCTCGCAGTAATTGGCGGCGTTTCGTTGAAACGGTGGTACTACGGGCCGGAACTGCTCTGGCATGCGCGTCAGGTGTTACGGCAGGCGCGCGGTGATCCGCTGTGTCTGCAAGCGGACGTGTTCAAACACCGGGGCCTTTATTTCTCACTGAGCGTTTGGCACGACGCCGAGGCCATGCTGACCTTTGCCCATTCTGGTCCTCATCGCCGTGCAATTCAGGTCACGTCGCGGCTGGCGGACGTGAACCAGTTTCATCATTTCCCCTGCATTGCAATTCCTAGACGAGAGCAAGCGCTAAAGGTCTGGGCGCAACATTTTGAAGCGGCGGAATAATGCGTTTTGCGATGGCAAATCCCGTCGCCACCTCCTATGAACAACGGGTACGACGATGGAGACACCCATGGCCAACGATCTTTTCAATTCCTTCATGTCCGGCCCAGATGAACAAGGCCGTTTCGGTATTTTCGGCGGGCGGTTCGTCAGTGAAACGCTGATGCCCCTGATCCTGTCGTTGGAGGAGGAATATGAGAAAGCCAAGGATGATCCCACATTCTGGGCCGAGATGGACGATCTATGGGCCAACTATGTGGGCCGCCCGTCACCTTTGTATTATGCGGAACGCCTGACCGAACATCTAGGCGGCGCGAAGATTTATCTCAAGCGGGATGAGCTGAACCACACCGGCGCGCACAAGATCAACAACGTGCTGGGCCAGATCATTCTGGCACGCCGCATGGGCAAGACCCGGATCATAGCCGAAACCGGGGCAGGGCAGCACGGTGTGGCCACCGCCACGGTCTGTGCCAAGTTCGGCCTGAAATGTGTGGTTTACATGGGCGCGCATGATGTGCAGCGTCAGGCCCCGAACGTGTTCCGTATGCGCCTTCTGGGGGCTGAGGTTATCCCGGTGACGTCAGGGCGCGGCACGCTGAAAGACGCGATGAATGATGCTCTGCGTGATTGGGTAACCAACGTACGCGACACGTTCTACTGCATCGGCACCGTGGCCGGACCACACCCGTATCCAGCGATGGTACGTGACTTTCAGTCAATCATTGGCAAGGAAGCCAAAGAGCAGATGATGAAGGCCGAAGGCCGTCTGCCCGATACGATCATCGCCGCGATCGGTGGTGGCTCTAACGCGATGGGTCTGTTTTATCCGTTCCTTGATGACAAAGACGTAAGCATCATCGGTGTTGAGGCTGGCGGCAAAGGCGTGAACGAAAAGATGGAGCATTGCGCCTCGCTGACCGGTGGTCGTCCGGGCGTATTGCACGGCAATCGCACATACCTGTTGCAAGACGACGACGGCCAGATTCTGGAAGGCTATTCGATCTCGGCCGGTTTGGATTATCCCGGAATCGGCCCCGAGCATTCCTGGCTGCATGATATTGGCCGCGCGAAATATGTCTCAATCACCGACAAAGAGGCGCTTGAGGCGTTCCAGCTGTGCTGCGCGACCGAAGGGATTATTCCGGCTTTAGAGCCCTCTCATGCTCTGGCGCACGTTATGAAGATCGCACCTGATCTGCCCAAGGATCACTTGATTTGCATGAATATGTGCGGACGCGGCGATAAGGATGTTCAAACCGTCGCCAAGTATCTGAACTTCGATATGTCCGATACAGAAGGGCGCACGGCAGACTGAACGCCGAGAAGCCAGAAAAGATAGAACCGGCCCCGTTAAAGGGCCGGTTTTTCCTTTGTGCAAAGCGGTTGAAACCTTCGAGTTTGGACGGACCCATCAACGCATTTAAGCTCAGGGTGTATCTCGTACGTTCATCTTGTCGTTTGGCGTCTGCTTGGTGAATATCCCCTGACCGGCGTCAATCCGCGGTCACAGCATGCAGGCTCAGGATATCCAGCGGCACCACATCCAAAGCCCGCTGATGGGTTGCCTCAAGATGAACCTTGGGGGCGCAGCCTTCGTCATGGGCTTGCATAAAGCGCCCTGCGCACAGGCACCAACTGTCACCGGGGTTCAATCCGGGAAAGTTGAACTCGGGCCGCGGTGTACTGAGGTCGTTGCCGACATACTTGGAAAAGGCCAGAAACTCAGCCGTCATTACCGCGCAAACCGTGTGGCTGCCCTGATCCTCGGGGCAGGTGTTGCACGCGCCATCGCGGAAGAATCCGGTCAGCGGATCACGTGAACATGGGGCGAGCACGCCCCCTAATACATTGATACTGTCTTGTTTTTGCATAGAGCTACCTTACAGGCTTTGGGCGATCTTGCGGAACATTTCTATGTTCACCTCATTGATGCCCGGATCACGGAACTTGCGATCTGCGGCGGTCGTGACGATCAGCACACCGCGCGGCTGATCGAAATAGATATACTGACCGTAAACACCACGAGCCAGAAACTCGCCCTCGTGCGCGCCAATCGGTACCCACCATTGATATCCATATCCCATTTGGCCAGAAGGGGTTGGCGCGCTGGGAAGGACAGATTTGGCGATCCAGTCTGCGGAGACAATTTGTTGTCCGTCACGCACACCATTCTGCAAAATCATCTGGCCAAAACGTGCAAAATCGCGGGTGGTGAAATTTAATCCGCCAAGAACAAAGGCAACCCCAGCACCGTCCGTGAGGTAATAGCCGTCATACTCCAAACCAAGGGGTTGAATGATCCTCTCAGTCAGCAATTCAGCCACGCTCCGCCCAGTTGCGCCGCGGATCACCATGCCAATGACATGGGTGTCGATCGATACGTACTGCCAGGTTTCGCCCGGTGTGGCAAAGGTGTTCTGAAAAGACGCGGTGAAGTCGTCCAGCTCACCCCCTAAAGCCACAACACGACCCATCCGGTTGATATCTGACTTGCGATCAAAATAATCCTCGTTGAAGGTAACACCGCTAGCCATGTTTAGAACATTGCGGATGGATGCGCCCTCATAGGCGGTGCCTTCCAGTTTTGGCGCGTATTTCACCACCGGATCATCCAGTGAATCGATTGCACTTTCGTCCACAAGGATGCCCAAGAGCGCTGACAGGTAGCTTTTGGCAACTGACCAGGAAATCCGCCGATCTTCGGGCGCCGTGCCCAGATAATACTCCTCGAACCGGATCTGTCCGTCCTGCATCACCAGCAGTGAGGTTACTTTGCGCTCTTTGATCCACGCGTCGGCACCTTCTGGCAGATCAAATGCGGGACCATAAGGCAGCTCCCATGTTGGGCCATTGCCACGGGGCAGGGCGACCGTCAGAAAGGCCTCGTTCATATGAGAGAAGTTTTGAACAATTTTCTCTTCCGAAAACAGAGAATTAACAGCCATTAGGCGCTGTATCTCTTCGCGTTTCCAGAAACCCACAACACTTGCGGCCAGCACCAGCATCAGAAAGATACGCAAAAGCCGTTTCAACACTGCTGTCATACTTGCCTCCGCTATCGCCGCAGTATTGGAGCGCACGAGAAATAAGTGCGTAATTGGGACGTTACGGTCAGGTGAACAGCCTTATTTGAACTTGTCCAGCAGCTTTTGCATAGCTGAGCGGTTGTCGACCTCTGGTGCAGGGGCTGGGTTTTCGGCTGGTTTGTCTGGCTGTGGTGATGATTTGGAAGACCGGGGCGGGGCCGTGCGTAAAGCGACGGCGTTCATGAATTTCCCGCCATCCCCGTCAGCCAGAAATCCAGCACCATCCGATACACCGCGCAGCACGTCGTCCAGCCAATCGGCGTCAGCCTTGGCAAAATCGCTCAGAACATAGGGAGAGACCAGTTCTTTTCGACCGGGATGGCCGATACCCAGACGCACCCGATCATAGGCCGGGCTGATATGTTCGTGGATCGAGCGTAAGCCGTTGTGGCCTGCATGGCCGCCACCCGCCTTGACCCGAACCTTGCCAGGGGCGAGGTCCAATTCGTCGTGGAAAACTGTCACATCGGTCGAATCCAGTTTGTAGAACCGCATCGCCTTGCCAACGGACTGGCCAGAACGGTTCATGAAAGTCTGCGGTTTGATCAAAAGCACTTTTTGATCGCCTAGCCGACCTTCCGCGAGTTCAGCCTGAAACTTGGTTTTCCATGGGCCAAAGCCGTGATCCTCGGCAATCCGGTCCACGGCCATAAAGCCAATATTGTGCCGGTTGCGGGCATATTTTGATCCCGGGTTCCCCAATCCGACAAACAGCTTCATAGTTTCGTCCTTGCTCACAGCGATTTGCACAGGGGGTTGATCGCACGGAATGGCGCCTGTTTTCCAGTGCGGTCGACAAAAGAAAACGGGGCCCGATCTGAGCCCCGTTCAAATTTCCGGAATATGACCCCGGATTTATTCTTCGGCTTCTTCCTGGCCGACGACTTCAACCTCGTCTGGCGCCACTTCGGCTTCTTCGCCTTCTTCCTCATCGCTGGTCGCTAGACCGGTCGGTGCCGAGACGTTTGCGATCACGAAATCACGGTCAATGGTCGGCTTGGTGCCTGCGGGCAGGTCAACCGAAGAGATCGTGACAACGTCGTTGATCTCCATGCCGGTTAGATCAACAGTGATCTTCTCAGGAATGTCGCCGGCGGTGCACAACAGTTCAACTTCCGGGCGCACAACGGTCAGAACGCCGCCTTTTTTGATGCCGGGTGCCGCTTCTTCGTTGATGAATTCAACGGGAATGAACAACGCGATCTTGGTCGTCCGGCGCAGGCGCATCAGGTCCAGGTGGGTCGGCAGGTCTTTTACAACGTCACGCTGAACGTCGCGGCAGATGACGCGCACGTCTTCGTGCCCATCAACCTTAAGGTTCCACAGGGTCGACTTGAACCGACCAGCTTTCAGGCGCTTGAACAGTTCATTGAACGGAATCTGAATTGGCAGCGGGTCTTTGTCGCCACCAAAAACAATGCCCGGAACCATGCCGTCGCGGCGTGCTTGACGAGCGGCGCCCTTGCCTGTCCCCGTCCGTTCCAGAGCTACGAGATCAGGAATCTCACCAGCCATGATATATCTCCAATGTTAGGGCGGGCATCCTCCAAGGCTGTATGCCCGCGTGAAGCCGCGTCCTTAGCTTGATTCACTGTGATTGGAAAGGTCTTTTTGACCGTTATGAGCTTTTGCGAGGCTCTGCCTCGCGCTCCGGGATATTTTGGGCCAGATGAATGCAGAATCCGTTGCTTCATCTGGCCGCAAATGTCCAAGGGGAGTTGCCCAGAGGACGGTCCGGGCAGAGCGCCTTTTTCTGCGCGGTCAATCCTGCCAGCGGCCGCCGAAGTCATCGGGGATCAGAAGATTGTGCCGCCCCAGATCGCCAACGCTGCGTTCCCCGCAAAGGGCCATAATCGTGTCCAACTCTTTCTGGATGACATCCAGCGCAGTTGTCACGCCTTTCTGTCCCATTGCGCCTAACCCGTATACAAAGGCGCGGCCGATATAAGTGCCTTTGGCACCCAACGCGATGGCTTTCAGGACGTCCTGACCCGACCGAATTCCACCGTCCATGTGAACCTCGATATCCCCTCCGACCGCATCCATGATTTGCGGCAGCACGCGAATGGAACTGAGTGCGCCGTCCAACTGACGCCCGCCGTGGTTTGAAACGATGATCGCGTCGGCCCCCAATTTTACGGCCATCTTGGCGTCTTCAGCATCCAGAATACCCTTCAGGATGACCTTGCCGCCCCATTCCTGCATCAGCTTTTCGACCTTTGCCCAATCAAGGCTGGGATCGAACTGTTCAGCTGTCCATGCACCCAGCGACGAAGCGTCCGAGATACCGTCAACATGGCCAACGATGTTGCCGAACTCGCGACGCTTGGCGTTCAGCATCTCGATCCCCCAGGACCATTTAGTCATCAGGTTCGCGATTGACTTCGGGGTCAGTTTTGGCGGCGCTGACAGGCCGTTCTTCAGATCTTTGTGTCGCTGTCCAAGGATTTGCAGGTCCAGCGTGATCACGAGCGCCGAACATTTTGCATCTTTGGCGCGCTGGATCAGGCGGCTGACATAGTCCTGATCCTTCATCGTATAAAGCTGGAACCAGAAAGGTTTCGTGGTGTGTTCAGCCACATCTTCGATCGAGTTGATCGACATGGTGGACAGGGTGAACGGCACGCCGAACTCTTCGGCGGCCTTGGCGGCCTTCATCTCGCCATCCGCATGCTGCATGCCTGTCAATCCCACCGGGGCAAGCGCGACCGGCATAGCGACGTCTTCACCGATCATTTGCGAGGCGGTCGAGCGTCCGGACATATCCACGGCAACACGTTGGCGCAGACGGATATCCGAAAAATCCGAGCTGTTTTCCCGAAAGGTCTGTTCCGTCCAACTGCCGCTTTCGGCGTAGTCGTAAAACATACGCGGTACGCGGCGTTCGTAGATGTGCCGCAGGTCTTCGATAGTCGTGATTACGGACATTAAACAGCGCCTCTGGTAAATGGGTCACGCAGTTTTACTGGCGCAATCCGCTTGGTGCAATCGTCCGCTAGCATGAAAAACTGCAGCACGCTGTTCGCTTGCTGCGGTGTCTTTTGAATAGCTTATTTGCCGGGCGGTCAGACCGAGTGCGCACCGTCGGCCAGTGACTTTACAAAGTCCAGAATCTCGGCCACGGGTTTACCTGCCGCGATCTGACTGACGATAGCTGAACCAACGACCGCGCCATCAGCAACGCTGGCGATTGCCTTGGATTTTTCCGGCGAGTTGATGCCAAAGCCTACAATGACCGGCAGGTCGGTTGCCGACTTGATCCGCGCCACTTCGGGCCCGACATTCGTGGCCTGCGCCTCGGCCGCGCCGGTGATGCCGGTGATCGAGACGTAATACACAAAGCCCGACGTGTTTTGCAGAACGCGGGGCAGGCGTTTGTCATCGGTTGTTGGCGTGGCAAGGCGGATAAAGTTCAGGCCCGCGGCCTGGGCTGGCAGGCACAGTTCCTCATCTTCTTCCGGGGGCAGGTCAACCACGATCAGGCCATCGATGCCTGCGGCCTTGGCGTCGTCCAGAAACTTCTCAACACCACGGCTGTAGATCGGGTTGTAGTACCCCATCAGAACAATCGGGGTCGTATCGTCAGTCTCACGGAAGGCGCGAGCCAGATCAAGAGTTCGCTGCAAGGTCATGCCCCCATCCAGGGCCCGCTGGCCAGCTGCCTGAATGGTCGGCCCATCGGCCATAGGGTCCGTGAAGGGCAATCCCAGTTCAATGACGTCCACTCCGGCACCGGGAAGACCCTTCACGACCTCAAGGGATGTGTCGAAATCCGGGTCACCCGCCATGATATAGGCGACAAACGCCTTTTTACTTTCGGCCTTGAGGGCGGCGAACTTTGCGTCGATACGGGTCATCTGCAGTCCTTGCATTCAGGTTTCGACCTGATGTGCAGAAACTTTGCGCGAAAATCAATCCCGGTCCTGCTGCAACACCTCAGTAGGTGAAATGATATCTTAGCAGGGCCTCGTTGACGCCCGGGTTGTCATGCTGCGTGCTGGCATTCGATTTATGGGTAATTGCGAAAGACAGCTTGTCCCCGTTGTTCAGTTTATAGCCGATGCCCAGTAGACTGCGGATCTGGAACTCACCCCCCAGATCGTTCCTGTCATCGCCTTCGGAATAGTAGCCAGGCATAACGCTGCCTTCCACAAACCAACGGTCCGCAAACGTAAAAGACCCGATCAAACCGACCCCGGCATGGACATCGCCGGCTGTATCCACGGTCAGGGCCGTTCCCCATGCGGTAGAAAAACGTGTGGCCTCATGAAAGGGACGATGCTGGTACTCAAGCGAAAAGACGGCTTCATCACTGGCCGCGCTGTGAGAAAAATCTGCATACCCTGCACCAAAGACAATGGATTGCGCCTGTGCTGTCTGGGCCACAAGCATAAGCGCAAGCGCCGCGATAGTTTTCTTCATATCAGGTTTTCACTATTTGTTTGATTTCGGCTTGTTACGTGGCGACCCTGGGGCGTTGTTTTCAATAAGCCCAAGTTCACAGATGACGAACGTTTACGTGATGTTTCCAATCGGGCTAACCGACCATTCCGCCGTCTGGCTTGCGCATTTCCCCGGACACGCCTAGAAGACGCCGTCGTATCGCTTCTGGAGGGCAGGATGGGCTTTAAAATGGGAATCGTGGGTCTGCCGAATGTGGGCAAGTCGACCCTGTTTAACGCGTTGACCAAAACCGCTGCTGCGCAAGCGGCGAACTTCCCGTTCTGCACCATTGAGCCCAACGTGGGCGACGTGGCGGTTCCTGACGCGCGGCTGGACAAGTTGGCGGCGATTGCGTCGTCCAAGCAGATTATCCCGACGCGCATGACGTTTGTGGACATTGCCGGATTGGTCAAAGGCGCGTCCAAAGGCGAAGGGCTGGGCAATCAGTTCCTTGCCAATATTCGTGAGACCGACGCCATCGCCCATGTCCTGCGCTGTTTCGAAGATCGCGATGTGACCCATGTTGACGGTCGCGTGGATCCGGTCGCGGATGCTGACACGATCGAAACCGAGCTGATGCTGGCTGATTTGGAAAGCATCGAAAAGCGACGCGCTAATCTGGTGCGCAAGCTGAAGGGCAACGATAAGGAAGCGCAGCAGCAAGACCGCCTGCTGGCCGACGCTCAGGCCATGTTGGAAAGTGGCAAACCCGCGCGCCTGGTCGAGGTTTCGGACGAAGATGCCAAGGCGTGGAAGATGTTGCAGCTCCTGACGACCAAGCCAGTGCTTTATGTCTGCAACGTGTCCGAGGAAGAAGCTGCCGAAGGCAACGAATACTCTGCCCGCGTGGCCGAGATGGCCGCGGCGCAGGGCAACGCGCACGTTATCATCAGCGCCAAGATCGAGGAAGAGATCAGCCTGCTGGAAGAGGATGAGGCGCAAATGTTCCTCGAAGAGATGGGTCTGGAAGAACCCGGCCTCGACCGTCTGATCCGCGCCGGCTACGATCTGCTGAAGCTGGAAACCTATTTCACCGTCGGCCCGAAAGAGGCCCGCGCCTGGACCATTCGCACCGGCACCGCCGCACCGCAGGCCGCTGGCGTAATCCATGGTGATTTTGAAAAAGGGTTCATCCGCGCTGAGACCATCGCCTATGACGACTACATCGCCGCCAATGGCGAGCAGGGGGCGAAGGAAGCTGGTAAAATGCGGGCCGAGGGCAAGGGGTACATCGTCAAGGATGGCGATGTGATGCACTTCTTGTTCAATACCTGATCCAAGAGTTTCCGACCAATCTGACCTGTTTGAGTTGGGCCGCTGTGCCCATTGTCGTCAGGTGCATTCAGCCTGCCGACAACCAGGCTTGCCTGCGCAGAACGGATATATCGCACACCGTGGCGTATCCCATCGCGCGTTTGATGTTCGGAAGAAGCGCCGCGCCGTTCATGGCAAAACTCACCTCAATCAAACCAGCGTCTCCATAAGCTGTCTTGATGATTTCACGTGCCTCAGTGTCATCTTCGTGTCGACCAACAACCGCATCTGTCAGATTTGCGACTGCCGTCACGTCCTCGGGAAGCTCTGAATAATCGGATCGCAACACAGCATCTATCGTTGCGTCGTCGAGGCCTGCTTGCCCCGCAAGGTTGATTTCCGCTTCTACACAGATACCGCAATCTGCAGCAATCGCGCCGCGCAGGCGGGCCGTGTGATATGCCAGTGCGGGAACGTGTTTGTTCGGGTCAAGAAACCCAAAAATACGATTGTATCGCATGAGAAGACCCATGTCGGTCTCTGCGATCTTGTGAGTATAATCCAGTTTAACACCGATACGGTTTTCTGCGCGCCGAATAATGCGCGCGGCGAGTTTCTTGAGTAACACGTCGTCCTCCCTTTGAACTGTGTTGTCCCCACACGTAGTATCGAGTTTTTCTTCACGAATGACTTAACTTGCCGTGAAGCTCACAATCGGTTTATCCCGCGCAATCACGGGCACTAAAAATGCTCCGCGTGCTGCTGACTTCATGCGACGGTCCGGGTCAATTCATTCGTTTCTATGCAGCACGCCCGCCGTTAAGGTGGGGGCTGATTTGCCTTGTGAGACGCCCTGAAATGATCGAAATTCGTGACCTACAATTGCTCAGCGCCCTCGCGCGGCACCGACACTTTGCCAAGGCGGCCGAAGAATGCGGGATTTCGCAGCCTGCCTTTTCGATGCGTATTCGCAACCTCGAGGATCGGCTTGGGGTTTCGATTGTCCGCCGTGCGAACCGGTTTCAGGGGCTGACCGAAGAAGGCGCGATGATCGTCCAGCGGGCGCGGCGCATCCTCGACGACACCAAGGCGCTGGAACAGCAGGTTCTGGCGGCAAAGGGTGAGATTACCGGCACTTTGATTCTGGGTGTGATCCCAACGGCGGTTGCATTCACGGGGCATCTGATCAAGCGCCTGCGGGATGCGCATCCTCGTATTGTGACCCGGATCGAAACCCTGTCCTCCACCGCCATACAGTACCGGCTGGACGAAGGCAGCATAGATGCCGGAGTGACTTACGGCGACAGTATTGGCACTGATTTACGCCGGGTGCAGCCGCTGTATGAAGAGACCTATGTGCTGCTGGTCCCAACACATATGACGGATGAAACCGGCCCAATTCCATGGGGTCGAGTTGCCGAATTTCCGCTGAGCCTGCTTGAGCCGCAGATGCAGAACCGGCGTATTCTTGACCGAATTTTTGCCGAGCATGGTTTGCATCCGGATGTGGTTGCGGAAACCAGTGGTTTTTCCGCCTCGATGGTTATGGCGTGCGAGGGTCTGGCGGCAACCGTTGTCCCGCGTGTTCTGGTACGTGCCTTGGGTGATCTGACAGGGACCAGGGTGTTACCGCTGGTCGATCCGGTGGTCAGCAAACCGATTTGTCTGGCGACCTTGATCCGTGAACCAGAACTGCCAACGGTTGATGCTTTGCGTGATGTGGTGACGTCTTTGGAGCAATAATGTTTCCTTATCGTGCGATTAAAATATGCGATTTGACGATATGTTAGACTGATGA
This sequence comes from Ruegeria sp. YTSA135, assembly GCF_059610165.1. NCBI lineage: Bacteria > Pseudomonadati > Pseudomonadota > Alphaproteobacteria > Rhodobacterales > Roseobacteraceae > Ruegeria > Ruegeria sp. YTSA135. Next base: position 78,351 of record NZ_JBXWNC010000007.1, read on the forward strand.
CATTCGGACTCTCAATCGGAGGACATCATGGCACCATTAGATACCAAGCCATCCGGCGCCCCCAAGGGCGTCTGGAAGTCAGGTAAAGGCAAGGGACGGCACACACCCAAGGGCCGTCAGTTCACGGACGAGGCGCAGGCCGAAATCGCAGCCCTTTTGGGCGACCGACCGCGACGCCGGGACTTACTTATTGAATTTCTGCACTTAATTCAGGATGCGCACGGCCACATAAGCGCCGATCACATCGCTGCGTTGGCGGTGGAAATGCGTGTCGGTCAGGCTGAAATCTATGAAACGGCCACCTTCTATGCCCATTTCGATGTCGTGAAAGAGGATGAGGTCCCTCCGCCCGCGCTGACGATCCGGGTTTGTGATTCTCTGTCCTGCGAAATGGCCGGCGCCCAGCAGTTGCAAAAGGCGCTGGAAGACGGGTTGGATGCATCACAAGTTCGTGTCTTGCGCGCGCCCTGCATGGGACGTTGTGATACGGCCCCTGTGCTTGAGATCGGTCACAACCACATCGATCATGCGACCCCTGAAAAGGTGCAGGCGGCGATTGCTGCCGATGATACGCATGCCCATCTGCCCGACTATGAAACCTTCGCCGCCTACGAGGCGAACGGCGGTTACGTCAAACTGAAAGAGCTGCGTGACAGTGGCGATTGGGAGCAGGTGCAAGAAGATGTCCTGTCCTCGGGCCTGCGTGGTCTGGGTGGTGCTGGCTTCCCGTCCGGTAAAAAGTGGGGTTTTGTTCGCATGAACGAAGGTCCGCGTTATCTGGCGGTGAATGGCGACGAGGGCGAGCCGGGCACCTTCAAAGACCGCTACTACCTTGAACGCACCCCGCATGTGTTTCTGGAAGGCATGCTGATTGCCGCCTGGGCGGTCGAGGCGCAGACCTGCTTTATCTACATGCGCGACGAATACCCGGCGGTTCTGGAAATCCTGCGCCGCGAGATTTCGGTTTTGGAAAAAGCCGGAATCGTTGACGAAGGCTATATCGACCTGCGCCGGGGTGCCGGTGCTTACATCTGCGGTGAAGAATCCGCGATGATCGAATCGATTGAGGGAAAGAAGGGCCTGCCGCGTCATCGTCCTCCGTTTGTGGCGCAGGTTGGGGTCTTTAACCGCCCGACCTTGGTCCACAATGTCGAAACACTTTATTGGGTCTCGAAAATCTGCCGCGAGGGGCCGCAGATCCTGAATTCAGTTGAAAAGAATGGCCGCAAAGGCCTGCGCAGCTATTCGGTCTCGGGCCGGGTTGCGCAGCCGGGGGTCTACCTTTTGCCTGCGGGGTCGACCATCCTTGACGTGATTGATGCCGCTGGCGGTATGGCCGAGGGCCACGTGTTCAAGGCCTATCAACCAGGCGGGCCGTCCTCTGGCCTGTTGCCTGCGTCAATCGACGACGTTCCACTTGATTTCGACACATTGCAACCGCTGGGCACCTTTATCGGGTCCGCCGCGGTGGTGGTTCTGTCTGATCAGGACACGGCCCGCGATGCGGCGCTGAACATGCTGCGCTTCTTCGAGGACGAAAGCTGCGGCCAGTGCACCCCCTGCCGGGCGGGCTGCGAAAAGGCGGTGAAACTGATGCAGGCCGATAAGTGGGATCAAGACCTGCTGGAAGACCTGTGTCAGGTCATGGGTGACGCATCGATTTGCGGTCTGGGGCAAGCGGCCCCGAACCCGATCCGTCTGGTCATGAAACACTTTGCTGACGAAATCTGAAGGAGACAGCCATGCTTGATGCAAGCCCAACCAAGACCGTCACCTTCAACCTGAATGGGCAAGACGTCACCGTGCCCGAAGGCTGGACCATCTGGGAAGCCGCCAAGGGGCAGGGGTTCACCATCCCGCACCTGTGCCACAAGCCGCAGCCTGGTTATCGCCCGGACGGCAACTGCCGCGCCTGTATGGTCGAGGTGGAAGGCGAGCGCACGCTGGTCGCCTCATGCATCCGTCCTGCTGCAGACGGTATGGTCGTCAAGACCGACAGCGACCGGGCCGAGAAATCGCGTGCCATGGTTATGGAACTGTTGGTCGCCGACCAACCCGAAGAAGCGCATGACGCCTCCAGCCATTTCTGGGACATGGCCAAGCTGAACGATGTCAGCAACAGTCGGTTCCCGGCGAAAGAGGCCGAGAAGATCCCGCTGCTGGATGACAGCCACGTTGCGATGCGCGTCAATCTGGACGCCTGCATCAACTGCAACCTCTGTGTTCGTGCCTGCCGCGAAGTTCAGGTGAATGACGTGATCGGCATGGCCGGTCGTGGTCATACTGCGCAGGTGGTGTTCGACCAGAACGACCCGATGGGTGATTCAACCTGTGTCGCTTGTGGGGAATGCGTTCAGGCCTGCCCGACCGGCGCACTTATGCCCGCCACTGTGCTGGATGATCAGCAAATTGGCGACAGCAAGGACTACGACAGCGAAACCGAAAGCGTCTGCCCGTTCTGTGGTGTAGGCTGTAAAGTCTCGCTGAAGGTCAAGGACGGCAAGGTCAAGTATGTCGAGGGCATCAACGGCCCCGCCAACGAAGGCCGCTTGTGCGTCAAGGGCCGCTTTGGCTTTGACTACATCCACCATCCGCACCGCCTGACCACGCCGCTGATCCGTCGTGAGGACGCGCCTGAAAAGGGTCTGAACGTCGATCCGGGCAACCTGTCTACCCATTTCCGCGAAGCGACTTGGGAAGAGGCGATGGATCTGGCCGCCACCAAGCTGATGGCCTTGCGCGACGAAGACCCGCGCAGCGTCGCAGGGTTTGGTTCTGCCAAGTGTACCAACGAAGAGGCCTACCTGTTCCAGAAGTTCATCCGTCAGGGTTTCAAGCACAACAACGTTGACCACTGCACCCGTCTGTGCCACGCGTCGTCTGTGGCTGCGCTGATCGAAAACGTGGGCTCAGGCGCTGTGACTGCGACCTTCAACGAGATCGAAAACGCTGACGTGGCGATTATCATCGGGGCGAACCCGGTCGAAAACCATCCCGTCGCGGCGACGTATTTCAAGCAGTTCGCCAAGCGCGGCGGCAAGTTGATCGTGATGGACCCACGCGGCGTTGGCATGCGCAAATTCGCAAGCGAGATGCTGCAATTCCGTCCGGGGGCGGATGTTTCGATGCTCAACGCGATCATGAACGTGATCGTCGAAGAAGAACTGTATGACAGCCAGTACATCCACCGCTGGACCGAGGATTGGGCCGCAGAAAAAGAACATCTGCGTCAGTTCACGCCCGAGGCGATGGCCCCGATCTGCGGTATCGAACCCGATCAGATACGCCGCGTGGCGCGTACCTTTGCACAGGCCAAGGCCGGTCTGATCTTCTGGGGAATGGGCGTCAGCCAGCACATTCACGGCACGGATAACTCGCGCTGCCTGATTTCGCTGGCTCTGATGACTGGCAACGTTGGAAAACCCGGCGCGGGCCTGCATCCGCTGCGTGGTCAGAACAACGTGCAGGGCGCATCTGACGCGGGCCTGATCCCGATGTTCCTGCCAGACTATCAGACTGTGACCGATGACAACATCCGGGCCAAGTTCAACAACGTCTGGAACTCAGACGACTTTTCGAATGAAAAAGGCCTGACAGTTACTGAGATCATTGATCAGGCCTATGCGGGTAACATCAAGGGTATGTACATCATGGGTGAAAACCCGGCCATGTCCGACCCGGATGTGAACCACGCCCGTGACGCGTTGGCCAAGCTCGATCTGATGATCGTGCAGGATATCTTCCTGACCGAAACGGCGAACTATGCGGATATCATCCTGCCGGCCTCAGCGCTGTATGAAAAGAACGGGACCACCTCGAACACCAACCGTCAGGTGCAGCGTGTGCGGCCTGCCGTAGCGCCTCCGGGGGATGCGCGTGAGGACTGGAAAATCACAGTCGAACTGGCGCAGCGCATCGGGCTGAACTGGGATTACACAGAGGTTTCCGAAGTTTTTGCCGAGATGAAGCTGACCATGGCGTCGCTGGACAACATCACGTGGGAGCGGTTGGAAAACGCCTCGATCACCTACCCGTCGCTTAGCGAGACCGATCCAGGTCAGTCCATTGTATTCGGCGACGGTTTCCCACGGGCCGGCGGCAAGGCCAAGTTCACTCCGGCCAGTGTTATTCCACCGGATGAAGTTCCGGATGCGGAATACCCGATGATTGCCACCACTGGCCGCCAACTTGAGCATTGGCACACCGGCGCAATGACCCGCCGGAGCACGGTTCTGGACGCGGTCGAGCCTGAAGCGAATTGTTCGATGAACCCGCGCACGCTCAAGCTGATGGGAATTGAACCGGGCGAGATGGTTCGCCTGACCACGCGTCGCGGCTCGATCGAGATCATGGCGCGCGCCGACCGGGCAATTGCCGAGGACATGGTCTTCATCCCCTTCGCCTTTGTCGAAGCGGCCGCGAATGTTCTGACCAATTCGGCTATCGATCCCTATGGGAAAATTCCCGAGTTCAAGTTCGCGGCCATTCGAGTTGAAAAGATCGGGGACACGATCGCGGCAGAGTAACTCTTTGTTAGTGAAAATCCAGAAAAGGCGGGGCTGCAACAGTCCCGCTTTTTTGTCTTTTCAAAGGTCCACGCGTGGCGGCCCTGATCCAAGTAGGTTCACGCTTCAACCGGGCTCACGCCACGGGTCAAACAATTAGTTGGTGTCGAGTGACGTCGCTAGTAATCGCGTTCAAAAAACACACCGAGCCCAGTTTCACCGCGCCCGTCCACCGTGCCGCGCACGGTGAAACTGTCAGTGACATCAAGGTTCAGGTTCACTTCGGTGTCGCCTTCCGTGTTGACGGTGAAATCGGTGTAGAGGTTATCGCTGAGGTATGCCCCGGCGCCAAGACGCCCGGTGCCGCCTTCGCTTGCACCGATATCCACTGTATCCACGCCGGCAGCCTCGCGTAGCCCCTTGGTTGTGTCTCCGACAGCGCCGCTGAGCTGCGCCAGCGACGCCGCCATCTGGGCAATCACGAAAGGTGAGATTTCCGAAAAACGATTGCCGAACAAGAGCATGGCCAGAGCTTCCTCGGCGGGGCGTTCGGGGTCGGAGAAAACATCAACCTCGGGCGAATCCAGTGGCCCAGCGATTTCGATGGTGGCGGTGCCATCGGATGTGCTGGTTGACGAGGCGAACTCAATATAGGGCTTCAAGTCCCCCTGCAGTGTCACAAGCCCCTTGGTTAGCGCCAGTCTGCGACCCAGAATATCGAAGTTACCACGGATCAGTTCAATTTGCCCGGACGGAATGACCGTGGTCGTCGTGCCGCCGATAAATAGTCTTCCACCCAGTTCCGCGTTCACGCCCCGACCGCGGACAAAAACCGCCTTGGGTGCCAGCAGACTGATGTCCAACGCGATGCGGGATTCGCTTTTAGTTTGGCCTTCCTCGACAACCAGCCCCGCCCGTTCGCGGGTGATGAAGACCGGCTGGCTTTCATTTAAATGTTTGATCTCGGGGATCGGAGCGGCCCCTACGGCTCCTGATGCAGCGGCAAGGTTTATGTTCGTCTCTTCAAACGTGATCTGACCGGAAAGTGCACTGTTACCCGCCAGGGCGCCGGTCATGGCGATTTCGCCATTCAGTGTTGTCTCGTACAGCAATTTATCCGTAAGCACGAGGTTGTTGAGACGTGTAACTATGTTCGCGTTCAGCGGTGGTGTAAGGTCCAAGGGGCCGGAAACGGTGAAGTTTCCGCCTGCACGCATTCCTCCGCTTAGTGAGATCGTTGCCCGGCTTTCCGCAAGCTCAACCGATCCGCTGATGCCGGTGACTGTCTGTCCAATACCGGGCAACGCAAGCGACGTACCAGAGGTGGTGATGGACCCGCTGACAGCGTTCAGCCCGGGTTTCCCCCGAAGCCGTAGATTATGGCGCGCAGTTCCTTCAATCTTGTTGGGCGAAATAAAGAGGTTGGCGACACCCAAGTTGATACCGCCCTGCGCCTCCAGATCGGCCTCGCCCGAGGTCTCATCAAAAGTTCCTTTGATCGTGCTGTTAATCTCAGCAGGGCCATTTGCCGACCCGTCGATGGTCCATTCGCCGCCGTTACGTTTGGCGTTGCCAATTGCCGCAACAGTGCCAGGGAATTCGGGTGCAAAGCGCTCGATCCTGTTCAGCTTGGCGTCGAAATCCAGATCGGCCGAACCATCCGAGTCGACGGTTCCGGTCAATTCTGCATAAGAACTGTCGGGCCCGGTCAACCGCGTGGTGCCTTCAAGCCCTGAAGGCGTTGGGGCCACATTACCGTCCAATGTCAGCGGTCCGGATACCAAAGTGTTGATGCGGGCCAGATCATCAAGCCGGGCATTGAAACTTAGCCCGCCGGCCTCGCGGTCCAGCTGCCCCGATGCCGTTGCGGACAGGGCAGTGCCCATCAGGCGAAAGGTGCGGATATCCACCCCTTGTTCACCGTTCGCGGCGTCAATGTTCAGGGTGGTGCGGCCTTGGATCAAGGTATCGACCATTTCGATGCCGGTTCGAATGTCGTCTGCGTTCACCTCGCCCTGAATATCGAAAATCCTGTTGGCAATGGCGGCGTTCCCTTGAATATTGGCCGCGATCGAACCGCCCAGATCGCGTTTTGCCAGCCCCGAGAACAGCGACAGATCAGGGGCATTAATGCGGGCATTGCCATCTACCGCCAGATCGCCGGTCGGATTATCAACCGTTGCGGCAACCTGTGCAGTCACGGCCGCACCGTTCACCGTCGCCTCGCGAATTTCGATCCGGTCGCCTGAATACGCGCCGTCCCAATTAATCACGGTTTTGCCTGCCAGCAGAGGATCAATGTCGGGCATCCCGATCTTGATGTCCTGAGCGGTTACACTGGCCGTTCCGTCAATTTCAAGCGTCTGTACCGCGCCTTTCCCGACTACCTTTGCTTGCAACGCGCCACCAAGGTCACGTTTTGCCAAGCCTGAAAAAACAGACAGGTCAGACGCTGTAACGCTGGCTTGCCCGTCGATGGTCAGGTTGCCATTGGGGGTTGTGATGTCTCCGTTGGCCTGCGCCTGCGCAGCTGCGCTATTCAGCGCAAATTCGCGGATGGTGATGCCGCCACTGCCACGGCTGCCATCCACGGTAATCGTTGTTTCCCCCTTGATGATCGGGTCGATGTCGTCGCGACCTGTCACCAGATTGCGACCCTCAACAACCAGTTTGCCGTCAAAGCTGCCCTCTAACGGTGAGCCGTTGCCGTCAATTCGGGCCGACGCCTGACCGCCCAGATCAAGCTGTGCCAGATCTGAAAACCGCGCCAGATCCGTTGCGTTAAGCATGGCGGAGCCATCCACCGTCAAGCCAGTGTCCAGCCCGTCGATCAGCGCATCCAGTGCTAACGTATAATCGGTTCCGACCAGCTCGAACCCGGACAGGTTCAGGGTCTGGTCGCTGTCATAGTCGAACTGGCCGTCCAGAGTCAGGCGATCGCCCAGAGCGGTATTGATGGCTAGATTGTTCAGGTCGACCCCATCTACAATGGCCTGAAGATCGCCCTGAATGCTGAAGGCGTTGCCCTGTTCCAGTGTACCCTGTGCTGTGATCGCAGCATCCCTCAGGCTCGCTTGAGGCGATTGAAACGTATCTGCCGTCAGGCTCAAGTCCCAGAGGTTCCCGTTTGCGCGATCAAACAACGCAGAAATCTGCGCGGCCTCAATCAAGGTATCCCCGCCGCTGACTGGCAAAACCACGGTTTCTCCGTCAGGTGGTGTGATCCGGCCCTGCAGGGCCACCATTTGCAACGTGCCGCCTTCGGCCAGTTGCAGTTCGCCCTTCAAATCCAGGGCTTGTGTGGTCAGTTCAATGTCAGGAAGGTCTAATGCTCCTTGTGGCTTGGTCTGACCGTCCACAAAAAGGCGTGTTCTCGGGCCAAAGAACGGGTCAAGATCCTCGGTCATGAAGGGGGTCAGGTCACCGCCCAGATCGGCAGTAAAGGCTATCCCCTCCGCTGCTCCGGTTTCTGCCGCGCGCAGTTGGACCTGTCCGGTCACGCGCGGCTGTCTGTCACTGCTCAGGGCAATATCGGCTGTGAAATCCGTTAGTGGCCCCGCTCCTTTGGCGGTGAACCCAATCGCAGGGCTGTCGGGGATGTTTAGCGCCGTAGATATAACGCCGCCTTCAGCCTCATTCACCTCCAAGTCCAGGTTGATTTCACGCGACGCGTTCTGGAAACCGGCTGTCAGAGTCACCCTGTCGCCCGCACGGTCCAGCCGGGTTATGTCCAGGTTGGTGTCCAGCGTGCCATCGGCCAACGAGAGATTGCCGGTCACCGACAGTGCAGCGGCAACACCAATCAATGGCTCACCCAGCAATAGCTCATCGATTCGGATTTCCCCGATCTCAACCGAAACCGGTAACTCTGGCAGCTCAAACGGCTGAGTTTCAGCCGCAGGTGCCGGCGTGTCCTTGGTGGTTGTGCCGGGTGCGCGCGCTATGTCGATCTCTTGCGCGGTCAGGGCATTGACCGAGAACCGCCCCCGGATCAGGGCTAGCCTGTTCCAGTCCAGTTCGGCCTGTTTGATGGTTAGCCAGACGCCTTCATCATCGGATACAGTGATCTCTTCGATCGTGGCGCGTGCGCTCAGCGCGCCTTGCAGGCCTTTCACGGTTACGTTCTGATCGTCACCTGACAGGGTGTCTTGCAGGAACCGCTCTAGCATGCTGCCGCCGCCGTCGTCCTGCTGCGCGAAAACGGGCGGTGCGGTCAGGATCAGCACCGTTGTTACAACCGGATATGAATACTGCCGTATCAAAACGCCTGTCCGATCCCGATGTAAAACTGCAGTCCGCCGTCCGTGTCGCCCTGAACCGGCAGGGCCAGGTCAAGACGCAGCGGGCCAAAGCCGCCCAGATCATACCGTACCCCAAGGCCCGCGCCCGAATGATACTCGGCACCGCTGCCAATGAACGAGGACGTGTCTACGGTACCGAAATCATAAAACCCGACAAGCGATATCGCATCGGTAATCTTACCGCGGATTTCACCAGAAAGCCCAAGAAAGGATTTGCCACCCGCGACGCCACCATTGACCGGGATGCCGAGGCTTTCAAAAGGTTGCCCGCGCACCGTTCCGGCACCGCCTGAGAAAAACAGGAAATCCGGCGTCACCGCGTCTAAGGCTGGGCCGATTACCGAGCCAAGTTGCACGCGGCCAGCCAGCACGATTCGCCCGTCTGTGCGCAGACTTGTATAGCCGCGCCCGTCGAAAAATAGCCTAAGACCGGTTTCCGTACCCGAAAGGCCGACAAAGGGCATCGCCTGTGCATCCAGATAGAAACCTCGGGTGGCGCTGACCTTGCTGTCGCGCTCATCCCATTCTGACCGCAGCGGAAGGATGAAATACCGGAACTTACGCCCATCGCCAAAGGCATCATCCGCATCTGACCATTGAAATCCGGCCGATGCTTCGGCGTATAGCCGATCGGAAAAAGTGCGCCGTGCACCATAGGCCAGCGAGGTGATTGTTACGTTGTAGTTGTCGGTATTCTTCCGCTCCAGCAATGCGCTCCAGAAAGTATTGTCGTCCGGGCCGAGCCGGTCAGGTTGATCCAGACGCAGGCCAAAGCGTCCGTCCAGATCTTCGGTCCCGCCGATGTTGCGCAGTGCAGCTTCGAACCGCAATCGTTCAGCGCGGCGGAAAACGTTTCGGTGTGTCCACGTTGCAGTCACGTCCAGCCCGGCGTTCGAAGCAAGCTCGACACCGAATGTCAGGCGGCGCTTTGGCAAATCTTCGAACGTGGCAATGAAATCCAGTGTTCCATCCGGGTTGGGTGTCTCTTCTTCTTCGATCGAAACGACGCTGAATGTGCCGGTTCGACGCAGCCGAGTGCCAACCTTCTGGATCTTTTCTGGGGAAAAGACTTCACCCGCAGGAAACCCGGCGATCTTTTCAATCGACCGATGACGCACATCAGTGTCGCCCTTGATGAACATCTTGCCAAAGGTTAGGCGCGGGCCCGGCGCAAGCGCGATCTGGGCATCCAGCCTTCTTTGGGCATGGCGGGCGATAACGCTTTGGCTACCAAGTTCTGCCTTGGCATGGCCAGCGTTGCGCCAACCCTGCACCCCATCAGAAACTGCCCGTTGGATGGCCCCGGTCGTCGCCGGCTTACCGGTGGCGAAGCCCTCGGGCAGGACTGTTTCCGGTGCGACAGGAGCGATGACGGCCGTGCCGAACGTGAAGGTCGGCCCTGTCTCGACCGTAATGACCGCGCGGTTGATTGCGGTGGGTACGGTCAGCGAGCTCATCTCAGCCGCTTCCTGCCCATCCAGTTTTATGCTGACGACGGGGCTGAAATAGCCCTCATCATACAGAATCTGAACAATGGTTCGGTAGTCCGACAAGGCCGCGGACAAGATTTCCAAGGGCGTGTCCAACCCCCTGCTGTCCGCCGTTGCAACCGAGGAGGTTTCCTCAATTCGCTCAACCAATGCCTCGGGCGCACCGGGCGCATTGAGCGTTATCTCTAACGCAGCCAGAGAGGACGGAAAGGCGGCCATCACGCCGAGCAAACAGTGTTTTACATAGGCTCGTGGCCCGCGTCCCCGCATCGAATGGCTCCAACTGCCCCAAGTCGAAATCAGTTTCGCCGTCTTATGCAAAATGACGGCTGGTTGCATTCAACATAGAGCATCAGTTCCAGAGCAGGGAAAGAAATTATCGGGACAGAGGGCGAATAAGCGGTTTGTGTGCCTGTCTGGCCCCTGATTCACGATCCGGCATTGCGGAACCAGCGGATGATTGCTGCGCGATCTTCAGGTTCCATATAGGTCACGTTGGCGGGCGGCATGGCATGGCTGACGCCTGCCTGCAGGTATATCTGCCTGGCATTACGGGCGATATCACCTTCGGTTTCCAGCAATACGCCTTTCGGAGCCCAGAGGATGCCATCCCAAACCGGTTCGCGCGCGTGGCACATCGAACAGCGGCCCAGCACGATGTCATGCGCATCTTCAAACCCGTCTGCGGCGGCAAATTTTTGTTCGTAGGCCGTAAGCGGCTGCGCCTCGGCCTCGTCCAGCGGTTTATACATCGGCGCGGTGGAAAGCCACATGATCGCGATGAACAGCAGGGCGGTCACGGCCCAGGTCCAAGTCGGATCGCCTGCGCGGGCGTGACGGGTGTTAAAGTAATGCCGAATGGTGACGCCCATCAGGAACACCAGCGCGGCGATGATCCAGTTGTATTCGGTCGCAAAGGCCAGCGGATAGTGGTTCGACAGCATCAGGAACACAACCGGCAGCGTCAGGTAGTTGTTGTGGGTCGACCGCAGCTTGGCAATCTTGCCATACTTCGGATCCGGCGTGCGCCCGTTCTTGAGGTCGTCCACCACGATCCGCTGGTTCGGCATAATGATGAAGAACACATTGGCCGTCATGATCGTTGCGGTGAAGGCACCCAGATGAAGCATCATTGCCCGGCCAGTGAAGATCTGGTTATACCCCCAGCCCATCGCAACCAGCAGTATGAACAACAAAACCATCAGCAGGGTAGGGCGTTCGCCCAGTCCCGACTTGCAAAGGAAGTCATAGATCAGCCAGCCCACTGTCAGCGAGGCAGCCGAGATCAGAATGCCCTGCCACAACGCCAGATCAGCTTTTTCGGCGTCGATCAGATACAGCTCTCCGCCCACCCAGTAGACAATCATCAGCAGGGCCGCACCGCTAAGCCAGGTCGCATAGCTTTCCCATTTGAACCAGGTCAGGTGGTCCGGCATGCGATCCGGAGCGACCAGGTACTTCTGGATGTGATAGAAACCACCGCCATGGACCTGCCACTCTTCGCCATCTGCAGGACCGGGCATGTTGCGGTTCAGGCCAAGGTCCAGCGCGATGAAGTAGAAAGATGATCCGATCCAGGCAATCGCGGTGATCACGTGCAGCCAACGCACCGCAAACGCCATCCAATCCCAGAATACGGCGAATTCGAACATGAGAGGTCTCTCCGATAAGGTGCCGCAACACTAGGCAAACCCGATTTTCTTCGGTATTCCCGTATATTGTCAAACTGTATCAAAAAAAACGATAAGATGTCCTATCTGGATAATATCCGCACCTTTGTTCGCGTCTACGATCTGGGCAGCATGTCCGCTGCGGGCCGCGATCTGCGGATATCGCCAGCGGTGACGTCTGCGCGCATTTCTCAGCTTGAAGATCATCTTGGCGTGCGTCTATTCCAGCGTACGACACGCAATCTCAGCCCGACCGAGCAGGGCAGGGCATTCTACCCAGGTGCCGTGTCGGTTCTTGATGCGGTGGACGAAGCCGAAGCGCAGGTGATCCACCTGACCGAAGCGCCGCGCGGATCCCTGTTTGTTGCTGCGCCATTGGGTGTCGGACGTCGATTATTGGCGCCGCATGTGCCTGAGTTTTTGGATAAGTATCCTGAAATCGACGTGCGTCTGCGTCTGACAGACAGGTCGGTGGACCTGACGACCGAGGGGCTGGATTTGGCGTTTTTCATCGGCCAGCCTGAAGACAGCACATTACGTATCCGCAAAATCGCTGATTGCCAGAGGGTTCTCTGCGCCGCCCCGGAATACGTGCAGCGAAAGGGCATGCCGCAAACCGGGGCTGATTTGATATCGGGCAAGTACGAATGCCTGAACCTTCGGTTTCCGGGCGCGACGGAGTTTCAGTGGCAATTGGAAACACCCGAGGGGCCCAAGCGGTTTGCCGTTTCAGGCAGGTTCGAATGCGATGACGGTGACGTGCTGACCGACTGGGCCCTATCCGGGCAGGGCATTGCGATGAAGCCTGTCTTCGAAGTGGCTGAGCACCTGCAGGCAGGGCGTTTGGTGCCGGTTGCAGCTATGACGCCGCCGGTTCCCGTGCAGATGGCCTGTCTCTACACGCATCGCCGCCACCAAGACCCCAAGGCGCGTTTGTTCATGGATTTCATGATCGGACATATAGCAAAGGTCGTCCGCAATGCGGAGTCGCCAGGTTAACACGTCCTCCCGCCCCTGTTTGCGCCCTGCGGGCACTGCACAGCGTTGGGCCCGGCGCCGCGGCTTGGCCGCGGCGCGGTTGCATGAGTTTTAGCGGTACAAGAGTTTTGTCTTGCGACCGCGCCGCGCCTGAAAGGTGCGGCGCTTGGCCCAACGGAAGGTGCCCCAAAAGGGGCAGCCGACGGGCGGGAGGGTTCACTTAGCTGCCCCGGTACGTTGAATAGCCGTAGGGAGACAGCAGCAAGGGAACGTGGTAATGCGCCTCTGGATCTGACATGCCGAACCGGATCGGTACCTGATCCAAAAACAAGGGATTCTCGACACCCTGACCTGTGCTGCGCAAATAGTCTCCGGCAGAGAAGATCAATTCGTAGGTGCCAACCTTGAAGCTTTCTTGCGGTAGGATGGGGCTGTTGGTGCGCCCGTCTGAATTGGTTTCGGTCTCAGCAAGCTTACGGCGGGTGTCTCCGGTGATCTCGTACAACGTGATCTTCAGCCCTTCGGCGGGGCAGCCACGGGCCGTGTCCAGAACATGAGTTGTCAGATAGCCAGCCAAGGGAAGCTCCTTTGATTTGTATTTTGCTTTGTCGCAGTCTGACGCAAAGTTCAAAATAGTGGAAATGCCGAAAGAACCGGAAGCAGCGTTCGGATTAGTTTGATAATCACGGGCGCATTTATGCGGTAAGGCTGTCGAAATTTTAAAGAACGGAAGTTGTCATGAAGCCGCCCAGATACCCTCGCGACATGATCGGATACGGTGCGAACCCGCCCAACGCCAAATGGCCCGATGGTGCAAAACTGGCCGTGCAGATCGTGCTGAACTACGAAGAAGGAGGCGAAAACAATGTGTTGCACGGTGATGCGGCATCCGAAGCGTTCCTGTCCGAGATCGTCGGCGCTGCGCAATGGCCCGGTCAGCGTCACTGGAATATGGAATCGATTTATGAATACGGGTCGCGCGCAGGCTTTTGGCGCCTGCATCGGCTGATGCATGATCTTCCGATCACTGTATACGGTGTGGCGACTGCTTTGGCCCGATCACCCGATCAGGTTGCGGCGATGAAGGATGCGGGTTGGGAGATCGCCAGCCACGGCCTCAAATGGGTCGAGTATAAAGATATGCCCGTAGAGCAGGAACGTGCAGATATTGCCGAAGCAATTCGACTGCATACCGAGGTTGTTGGAGAGCGTCCACGCGGTTGGTATACCGGGCGCTGTTCAGAGAACACCGTTCGATTGGCAGCCGAGGAAGGCGGGTTTGCCTATGTGGCGGATAGTTATGCCGATGATCTGCCCTATTGGACGCAAGTCGAAGGGCGCGACCAGTTAATTGTTCCCTACACTCTGGACTGCAACGATATGCGGTTTGCCACTCCGCAAGGGTTCAACTCGGGTGATCAGTTTTATGCGTATCTCAAGGACAGTTTCGACGCGCTCTATGCCGAAGGCTTAGCAGGTGCGCCCAAGATGCTGTCTATCGGCCTGCATTGCCGACTGATCGGACGCCCGGGCCGCGTGATGGCGTTGAGGCGATTTTTGGACTACGCACGCGGATTTTCGGATGTTTGGTTCGCAACGCGCCTGCAGATCGCCGAGCATTGGGCGGCGCAGCACCTGCCAGCCCAGCACCCAAAACCCTCACTGATGACGCGCGACGTCTTTGTAGGCACCTACGGCGGGGTCTTTGAGCACTCCGCCTGGATTGCTGAACGCGCCTATGATCTTGAACTTGGCCCGGCCCATGACACAGCCGGGGGGTTACATAACGCGCTGACGCGTATGTTCCGCTCGGCCTCGCAAGAAGAGCGGTTGGGCGTCCTGACAGCTCATCCGGACCTGGCGGGCAAGTTGGCGCAAGCAAAGCGTTTGACGCAGGAAAGCACGTCCGAGCAAGCCTCGGCCGGGCTGGATGCGCTGACGGATCAGGAGCGAGAGACCTTTACCGACCTGAACCAGCAATACACAGAGAAGTTCGGGTTTCCGTTTATCATTGCTGTGCGGGATCACGACAAAGCGTCAATCTTGCAAGCGTTTCAACGACGCATTTCGCAGGACCGCGATACAGAGTTCGCAGAGGCCTGCCGCCAGGTAGAGCGCATCGCGGAGTTTCGTCTGCGCGATCTGTTGCCATCATGACCCGGATTGTTGCCGTGCCGCTGACCGCAGCGGCTTTTGCGCCCTTTGGTGATGTTCTTGAGGTTTCTGGAGAGCCGGAAAAGATCATAAATCAAGGACAATGTGGCCGGTATCACGACCTTGCCGGGTTGGATTTTTCCGATGGCCGTGCAGGTATCAGCCTGTTCCGCGCAAATCCTAGGCACCTGCCGTACCGGCTGGACATGGTCGAACGGCATCCTGCGGGCAGTCAGGCCTTTATTCCCATGACGCATCAGCCCTTTCTGGTTGTTGTCGCACCGGATGTCGATGGACGGCCGGGGCGGCCTTTGGCCTTTGTCACGGCACCTGGGCAGGGCGTGAATTACCGGCGCGGCACATGGCATGGTGTTCTGACACCCCTGCATGACCCTGGCCTATTCGCCGTTGTGGATCGGATCGGCGATGGAGCTAATCTGGAAGAGGTTTGGTTCGACGAGCCATATGAGGTAGCCGCAAGCTAAACCGGGTTCTCCCGCCCGGTCCGGTCGCATCAAAGATGCTCGGGACCGGTTGGGCCCGGCAGCGCGCGAGCAAGCCCGCCCGCTGCGCCCGCGTGCGGGATCAGGGTTGCGCCATAAGGCGGGCGACATCAATCATGCGCGCCGAAAACCCCCATTCATTATCGTACCAACCAAAGACGCGGATTTGATTTTCGCCAACCATACGTGTCTCGGGACCGGCGATCACAAGAGACTCAGGTCTTGCGCGCAGGTCCGACGACACCAGCGGGTGATCGGTCCAGCCGAGAACGCAGGATTGTGCGACCGCTTTGCGCAGCGCAGCGTCAAAGTCAGGGACAGACATCCCGCGTTCCAGCGTTGCGACCAAATCCACGGCTGAAACGCTGGCGGTCGGAACGCGTACGGCGGCGCCTGAAATGCGGCCCGCAAGATGCGGCATAACCTCATCAATCAAGTGCGTGGCGCTGGTGGTTGTGGGCACCATCGACAGGGCTCCGGCGCGCGACCGAGCCAGATCGCCGCGCGGTGCGTCAACCATGGGCTGACTGTTGGTGTAGCAATGAATGGTTGTCATGTGGGCCGAAGCAATGCCACCTATTCCGTCGATTGCCTTGACCAGCGGGGCCAGCCCATTGGTGGTGCAGGACGCATTTGACACGATACGGGCATTGTCCAGTGTGTCTTCATTCGCCCCCAGAACGATGGTCACTTCCGTCGCGGGCGAGGGGCCAGAAATCAGCACTTTTCCCGCCCCGGCGGTCAGGCCTTGGCTCGCAACGTCCGAGGTGCGCGCCACACCTGTGCAATCCATCAGAACGTCGACACCGGTCAGATCAACGCAGGAGAGGTCCGGGTTGTGCGTCATTGGGATGGCGTGTCCGTCAACCACCAGTATGCCATCTGCAGACTCGACCGTGCCAGGGTAGGGGCCGAACGTGCTGTCGTATTTGAACAGATAAGCGCAGGTTTCGAGCGGCGCGATGTCATTGATCAACGCCAGCTCAACGTCTTTACCTAACGGCAACGCAAGCAGTTGCCGCAGAATCGTGCGGCCAATGCGGCCGAATCCATTGATTGCGAGTTTCATGCGCAAGCTATGGCAGTGGGGTGCGCCGACCTCAATGCCCGCCCGGCGAAAGAATCAGTTGCAACTAACCTGCGAGAAAAACTGACCCGAGATATTTTGATACATGCTGGCCACGATCGGCTTGCAACCGGTGGCCGCCTGAATGGCGGCAATAGCCTGAATGGTCCGCAGACGGGGCGGCGGGCCAAACGGGTTCAGGTTGTTGTTGTCGCGGGTGGCGCGAAACACGACCGGAGTATCCGCGACCTGCGTGACAGCCCAGGTGCGGCTCATGACGGAAACCGATTTGGTCTCTTTCGCAGCAACAGGGGTTGCCTCAAGGGCCGTCAGGCCAACTATAGCTGCCAGTGCCAGCAGGGATCCACGCAGTACCATTGAACAATCTCCAGTGCTAAAAACAGGTATTATTTCACCAGATTAAAGCGCCCATGTGAACCCCCGCGCCGCAAAAAGCGGGGTTAGCCGTGGCGTTTTGCCAATGACAGCGGCATGTGACGGTTCACATCCTTGTACAAAAGATAGCGGAATCGTCCCGGCCCACCGGCGTAGCAGGCCTGTGGACAGAAGGCGCGCAACCACATGTAATCACCGGCCTCAACCTCGACCCAGTCCTGATTGAGCCGGTAAACCGCCTTACCTTCCAACACGTAAAGGCCGTGTTCCATCACATGCGTTTCGCAAAAGGGGATCACGCCGCCAGGCTCAAAATTGACAATGTTTACATGCATGTCGTGGCGCAGATCCTGGGGGTCAGCGAAACGGGTGGTGGACCATCGCCCCTGGGTGCCAGGCATTTCAACCGGGGTAACGTCGCGTTCATTGGTGATGATCGAATCTGGTGTCGGGAGGCTGGGCACAGCCTCATAAGCTTTGCGAATCCAGTGGAATCGCGTGATTCCTTCGGTCCGATTGTGCAAGGTCCAATCGCTGCCGGGCGGGATATAAGCGTATCCACCAGTATCCAGAACATGTTCGGAGCCGTTCAGATCCAGCGTTACGGCACCTTCGACAACAAACAGTACACCCTGAGCCGATGGGTCGGTCTCGGGGTGGTTGCTGCCGCCGCCGGGCTGAACTTCCATGATGTATTGCGAAAAGGTTTCGGCAAATCCGCTCAGCGGCCGGGACAGGACCCAAAGGCGGGTTTTTTCCCAAAACGGAAGGGCGCTGGTGACGATATCGCGCATAGTGCCCTTTGGGATCACCGCATAGGCCTCGGTAAACATGGCGCGGTCAGTCAAAAGCTGGTCCTGGCCAGGGTGGCCGCCCGTGGGCGCGAAATAGGTCGGGTTTGCCATCGGTGTCCTCTGATTCTTGATGTGGGGACTATGGGCCGGTTGCAGGTCCGGACCAACCAGCAGAGTCCCACTAGGTTTGTTCGGTATAATTTGAAGGTCACTGCGCGGGGCTTGGCCCGCACCGTTTGCCAGTATAGTCTTGAGCGCAAGATTATTTCAGTCAGGCGAGGCGAGTATGACAGCCCGAATTCTTTCTACCTTGGTTGCGATATGTGTGCTGGCAACGGCCTCAACCGGTCAGGCCAAACCGCTGTCGCGCATAATTGCAGAAATGGGGCTGACGCCTGCGGATTTTAACGTTCTGAATGCCGCGTCGAATGCGATGCTGTCGGGGTCGGTGCCCCAGGTGGGTGAAGAACGCGTTTGGACCAATGATGAAACCGGTTCGAAAGGCACGATCCGCGTGCGCGATGTGCGGGACAATTGCGTACATCTACAGCACATCATTCAGCCTGAAGGCGCTGATCAACCGCGTGAGGTCCGGACCCGCCGGTGCCGCGATGCAAGCGGCAATTGGATTCTGACACCTTGATCCGAACCTAGTAACCGCGCGATTTATCGACCTCGTGCAGCAAGGGTTCGCCTGCGGTCAACCGTCGGAAATTTTCCGCAACATCCGCCAAGGCCTCGCCCAGATGCCAACCCGAGACATGTGGTGTGATCGTAACGCCGGGATGTCTCCACAGCGGGTTTTTGGACGGCAGCGGTTCTATTGAGGTGACATCCAGCACCGCGTGGCCCGGTGTGCCACGATCCAGTGCCACGATCAGGGCGGTTTCGTCAATCAGGTCTCCGCGCCCGGCGTTCAGCAACTGGCTGCCCGGTTTCATTGCGGCCAGCATTTCCGCATCGAACAGCCCGACAGTTTGCGGGGTCGAAGGCAGAATGGCGCAAACATGGTCGCATCGGCCCAAAAGATCAGGCAAAGCAGCCTCACCGTGCAGGCAGGTCACGCCTTCGATCTGTTTGGCAGAGCGGCTCCAACCCATCACTTGAAAACCAACGGCGTTCAGCATCCTGGCGCTGCGCGCCCCGATATGGCCCAAGCCCAGCACGCCTACCACGGTATCCGGTGAGTAGATCGGTGCCTTGGGCACCCATTCGGCACGGCGCTGGGTCGCCTCGTGAAAGGTCATGTGACGCTGCTGGCGCAGCACATAGGCGACGAACCATTCGGCGATGCCCTGTGCAGGAGCATCAGGTTTAAGCCGTGCAATGCGCACATGGGCGGGTAGACTCGGGTTGCTGATGATCGTTTCGACGCCCGCGCCCAGCTTTTGAACCAGTTGCAGATTGGGCAGGCGCTGCGGATGAGTGTCCTGCAAGCCGACGACCGCAAGCATCGTAATGTCGGCTGGATCACCAAGGGTATCCGGCGTCCGCACATCCGCGTCGGGATACAGACCACGAATGTCACGGGCAATGTCGCCGTCATTCATCCAGTCAGACAGCCCGGTTTCGATCAACAATGCCATGTCGCGCCTCCTCGGCTGCAAATTGAGTGAAATAACGCCCCGTCACCGAACTGGACATTGCTGGCGCAGCTAAGCCATTCTTTGATCGAACGTAAAGCCCGGTCGCCGGGTGGAAGGACCAAACAATACAATTGAGGCACCCCATGAACGGGACACAAGACCTGAGCCAGCAGGCCTATTTTCATCTGCGCGACGATGGCGTTTTTGTAGGCAACGATCCTGCGCGGGGGCCGTGGTCGGCGGATCACTGCCACGCAGGGCCGGTCAGCGGCCTGATCGTACGCGCAGCCGAGGCCGAGGTGGGACCGGGGAAGATGTTGACCCGCCTGACGGTTGATCTGCTACGGCCGCAACCCTTGACCGGGTTGCGGGTTGCCGCCGAAACAACGCGTCATACCAAGACGCTGGCCACCACGCGGGTTACGGTGCACGACCTGAATGACTCGCTCTGCGCCACGGCCACGACAATGCACCTGGTGTGCCGGGATCTTGGACCTGTGCCGAATGTACAAATGTCGTCACCGCGGCTGGAAGACGCGGTCGCAGGCCCGTTTCCAATCGGTGAAGTACGTCACGGACTGCCGGGTTTTGCTAATCATTCCAATGTTCTGTACCCCAAGGGCGGCAATCAGGGGGCAGGGCCAAAAACGGTCTGGATGCAGACCCCGGCCTTGCTGGAGGGTGAAGTGCCGTCACCGATTCAGGCGCTCTGCCCGCTGGCCGATTGCGGGAATGGTATCTCGTGGAACGCACCAACCTCTGAGATGGGGTTCATGAATACGGACCTGACAGTGCAAATCCACCGCGAGCCTGTCTCGGATTGGCTGGCCTCTGAGTCGGTGTGTCATTGGCAGCCATCCGGCATCGGAATGTCTCAGTCGGTTCTGTACGACACCGAAGGTCCGGTGGGTACGGCCCTGCAAACCATTATTCTGTTTCCACCCACCTGATCCGGTGGTTGGTTTCTGCGTGCGCTGTGTGAAACGCATTGCCGCGCGCGGGCCAAGATCCTATCTTGCGTTCATGCGTTGGATTGCACCTTTTATGATTTGCTGCCTGCCGTTTTCGGCCACGGCGCACCCGCATGTTTTTATCGACACCGGGTTAGAGTTCATCGTCGACGAGTCCGGCCAACTGACGCATGTACGTGTGACTTGGGCATATGATGAGTTCTACTCGTTGCTGGTGCTGGAAGACATGAAGCTGGATCAGGATGCCGATGGCGTTCTAACCGAAACGGAAGAGCAGATTCTGTCAGGTTTCGATGCGCAGTGGGTCGAAGGGTATAACGGTGATCTGGTTGTATTTGCAGACGGCGTGCCTGTGGCCTTGTCGGGCCCGATGGAGGCGGACGCCACGGCTGAGAACGGACGCATCGTGACCTCTCATATTAGGGCGGTAGATGGCGGTGGGGTTCCGGCCGCTGCGCTGACGGCCAAAGCCTATGATGAGACATTTTACACCGCCTACGAGGTGACGCGCCCCGTAAAGGTGTTGGGGCCAGAGTCGTGCAAGATCGACCGGATTGACCCTGACATCGATGCGGAGTTGGCGCAAATGCGGGCCTTTCTGCTGACGCTGGATGCCAATTACGACCTTGAGGAAAATGACATACCTTTGGTCGGTGAAAGCTTTGCAACCGAGATTTTTGTTACATGTCCAAGTACCTGATTGTTCCGGTTGCTATAGCCATTGCCGTATTGCTGTGGTTCTGGGGAAGCGGCGGGTTTGACAGCCTTGCGGCCTGGGCCGCAGGTGAGCAACGCGAATTCCAGAACCAGATCGCCCGCGCCCTGCGTGCAGCGCGTGCCGAGCAGCCTGCGGCCATCGCGACCCTACTGATGGTTTGTTTTGCCTATGGTTTTTTCCATGCGATCGGTCCCGGCCACGGCAAAGTTCTGATCGGGGGGTACGGGCTGGGTCGGAACGTCGCGTTTCTGCGCCTGTCCGCCATCAGCGTCTTGTCCAGCCTCGGGCAGGCGTTCACGGCCATCGTGTTAGTCTACGCAGGTGTTCTGATCTTTCAGATGTCACGTGAAAGCCTGGTGGGCGCAACTGAAAAGGTCATGGCACCGATCAGTTACGGAGCGATTGCCGCCATTGGTCTGTGGCTGGTGCTGCGTTCCATTCGCAGTTTTGCACGGCGTCATCGAAACGATGTTGTGCAAAACCACCACGATCACCATGATCACGGCACCTGTTCCCGCTGCGGGCATCGACATGGCCCAACGGCCCAAGAGGTGACGCAGGTCGGAAGCTTGCGCGAGGCTTTGATGCTGATCGCAGGCATCGCGGCACGTCCCTGTACCGGAGCACTCTTTGTGCTGATCCTGACCTGGCAGATGGGCATTGCGATGGCTGGTATCGCCGGGGCTTTTGCAATGGCGCTGGGTACAGCGACTGTGACGACCTTGGTTGGATGGACTTCGTTTGGTTTGCGCGGGGGATTGATGGCCTCGGCTTCGGCGACCCGGTTTGCCTCGGTCCTGGCGCCGACAATCGAATTGGTGGCAGGTCTGATTATCACCGTGATCGCCAGTGGCCTGTTGATGCGCGCGATCTAGTCGAACACCGGGTCCGGATAACCGACCCGTGCCAGATACAAACCTTGCGGCGGGCATACCGGCCCGCACGCGGCGCGATCCGTGGCCTCAAGCGCGTTGCGGACATCCTCGGGTGCCCATGCGCCTGCGCCGACCCTTTCCAGCGTTCCAACAAAACTGCGTACCTGATTATGCAGGAATGAGCGGGCACGCACGTGGAAATGCACCTCGGGGCCGGAAAACCCCTCAACCCGTTCAACACGCAGTTCATCCAGCGTTTTGACGGGGCTTGCGGCCTGACAGATGGATGAGCGGAAGGTGGTGAAATCATGCTGTCCGATCAGAACATCCGCACCGGCCTGCATGGCGGTGACGTCAAGATCATGGCTGATCTGCCAGACTTGCCCGGCGTCATGTGTCGCAGGTGCGCGCCGCATCAGGATGCGAAACAGGTATTGTCTTTCCAAAGCCGAGAAGCGGGCGTGCCAGTCATCACCGACCCTTGCGGCCTTGACGATGGCCACAGGCTGCGGCTTGAGGTGATAGTTCAGCGCCTCGGACAGGCGGAACGGGTCCCATTCCTTCACCAGATCGCAATGGGCCACCTGGCCCAGCGCATGCACGCCCGCATCCGTGCGACCAGCGGCAGCGATGGTGTGGTCGCCGGGTTGGATACGCGATAGCGCGTGTTCGATCGCCCCCTGAACGGATGGCTGATCCTTTTGGCGCTGCCATCCGGCAAACGGCCCACCGTGGTATTCAACTTTCAGCGCGTATCTAGGCATGGCCCGCTCGTACCCTGACGCGCCAAAGGGGGCAAGGGCGGGAAAGCTCTGGCATGTGGCGTGTCCTCTACCTATCTTGGGCGAAACGAAAAAAGCGGGGCGACGGTTTGGTCATCTCATCCCTGGCAGACAGTCTTGTGCGCGGTGTCGAAGCCGTGGGTGATCGCGTATCCGAGACATTGTTCGAGCCGGTTATCCGCCTGGGCGTCACCGGTCTGGCGCGCTCGGGCAAGACGGTTTTCATAACGTCCCTTGTCGCGAATCTGCTGAACCGGGGGCGGATGCCGGGTCTCGTTGCGCAGCAAGAGGGGCGGATAAACACCGTTTATCTGCAACCACAGCCCGACGACACCGTGCCGCGCTTTGACTATGAGAACCACCTGGCCGTGCTGACCGGACCGCAGCCGCACTGGCCCGACAGCACGCGCGCTGTGTCCGAACTGCGCCTGTCCTTCAAGGCCCGGCCTTCAGGCTTGCTTGCGGGGTTGCAAGGACCGCGGACCCTCCATCTGGACATCGTGGATTATCCCGGCGAATGGCTGCTTGATCTGGCCCTTCTGGATAAATCCTATGAGGCTTGGTCATCCGAGACGCTGGACCGCATTTCCGGGCGGCGTGAAGCTGAACAGTTTCTGGCGCAGGCCAAGGCGTCCGACCCGGCGGCGGCCCATGACGAGCCAACGGCGCAGGCATTGTCCAAGGCGTTTGCGGAGTACCTGGCTGGCGCGCGGGAGGCCGGGTTTTATGACTGTACGCCCGGGCGATTCCTTTTGCCCGGTGATCTTGCAGGGTCGCCCGTGCTGACCTTTGCGCCACTGCCCGTCGATGGTCATGCGCCCCGGCGCAGCTTGCACCGGGAAATGGCGCGGCGGTACGAGGCGTATAAGTCGCAGGTCGTGAAACCCTTCTTCCGGGACCATTTCGCCCGAATTGACCGGCAGGTTGTTCTGGTCGATGCGCTGGGGGCAATCCATCAGGGGCCGCAAGCGGTCGAGGATATGCGCCATGCGATGGCAGATATCCTGTCGGCGTTTCGCCCGGGGCGTAATGCATGGCTCAGCCAGTTGCTATTGGGCAAACGGGTTGAGCGTATTCTTTTCGCCGCCACCAAGGCCGACCACTTGCATCACACGCAACACCCACGCCTGACCCATATCATGGAGGCCCTGACCCGCGACGCGCGTGACCGCGCCAGCTTTGCCGGTGCGGAAACGGCGGCGTTGTCGTTAGCTGCGTTGCGCGCAACAACCGAGGAAACGCGGACCCATAACGGGGTCGACCTGCCCTGTGTGCGCGGAACCTTGCTGAATGGAAAACAAGCTGCTTTTTTTCCCGGCAACCTGCCCGAAGATCCGGCCCATCTGCTGGGTCCGGCCCGTAACGGGGCCGAAAGCTGGTTGGAAGAGGATTTTGGTTTCATGTCGTTTGCGCCTGCTCATCTGACGCTGCGCCCCGGAGACGGCCCGCCGCATATCCGGCTGGATCGCGCGGCACAGTTCCTGATCGGAGACCGGCTGTGACCTTTACTCTCCGCCCAGCCCGCACCACGGACGCCGGTCGTATCGGAGACATTCTGCACGGCTTTGCCCGCGAACACGAATGGATGCCCGAGCTGTATTCCGGTGCCGAAACCATCGCGTTTGGTGGCTGGATGATTGACCAACAGTGGGTCACGGTTGCCGAAACCAATGCAGGTGTTGTGGGGTTCCTGGCGCTGAATGGGACAGAGATCCACTGTCTGTACCTGACGCCGTCTGAATGCGGCCGGGGGATTGGTCGGTGCCTGTTGGATCAAGCAAAAACCAAACGGGAAGAACTGTCTTTGTTTGCCTTTCAAGCCAACCAACGGGCTTGTCGATTCTATGAGCGTAACGGTTTTATCGAAGTCGACCGCAGTGATGGGGCGGACAATGATGAAAACCTGCCGGACATCAAATATGTCTGGCGCAGGGGTGAGGCAGCGGATGGCTAAAGGTCCGGTACTGATTGATCTGGAAGCAGAGGAACCTGACGCAGACGTGTCGCTGGCCCCGCCTGTGCCCGATATTGCCCCGCCGCAGGGACAGGCCATGCAGACAGCCGTTCGGTTGGCGGCGCGGAAGCCGTCCAAGCTTTCGCGCTGGTTCTGGGGGCTGGCATTGGCTGTCATCGGTGCGGTGGTGTCCGTTGCGGCGTGGGATTTCGTCAATTCACTGTTACTGCGCGCGCCTGTATTGGGTTGGTTTGTCACCGTCCTGATTGGCGCGCTGGTAGTGGTTGCCCTGATCATCGCGGTGCGAGAGCTGGCGGCGATTGGTCGGCTGTCTCGCGTGGACGGGATGCGCCAGGCCGTGGATTCAGCGCTGGCCGATGGCGATCTGGCTCAGGCCCGAAAGATCACAACCCGACTGATCGCGTTCTACAAAGGGCGCGAGGAAACCCGGTGGGGTCGCGACCGGCTGGCAGAACGGATGGGGGAACAGTTTGACGCCTCCACCCTGTTCAGTTTGGCTGAGGATGAGTTGCTGGCCCCCCTGGATGCCGCCGCCAGCCGCGAGGTTGAAGCAGCGGCTCGGCAGGTCGCGACAGTGACAGCGCTGGTGCCCTTGGCGCTTGCGGATGTGGCAACTGCGCTTGCGGCCTCGTTGCGGATGATCCGCCGGGTGGCCGAGATTTACGGTGGCCGCGCCGGGTTTCTGGGCAGTTGGCGGCTGACCCGCGCCGTTTTTGTGCATCTCGTTGCAACCGGAGCAGTGGCCGTCGGAGATGATCTGCTTGAGCCGGTCTTGGGCGGATCGGTCCTGAGCAAACTGTCCCGCAGGTTTGGTGAGGGTCTGGTGAACGGTGCGTTGACCGCGCGGGTCGGCGTCGCCGCGATGGAGGTCTGTCGCCCGCTGCCGTTTTCCAAACGGCACAAACCCTCGACCCGCGGTATGATCAAACGTGCGCTCAGTGGGTTATTCTCGAAAAGTTGATACAGCGCAAAGTCTTGTGGCCCGCTAAGATGCATAACAAAGCTGGAGCCAGCGATGATCGACCACGGACACAGCCAGCAGGAAATCGCAGAACGGATCAATGCACCGCCGGGGCGCGGGGTTCTAAGAGACGTGGTCTACGGCGGCATTGACGGGTCCGTGACCACTTTTGCCATTGTCGCCGGGGTCGCGGGTGCAGGGTTGTCTCCGTTCATTATCGTGGCCTTGGGTCTGGCCAACGTGCTGGCCGACGGGTTTTCGATGGCTGCCGGGAATTATTCCGGCACCAAAGCCGAACTGGACAATATCCGCCGTATCCGTGTCACCGAAGAACGTCATATCCGGCTGTATCCAGACGGCGAACGCCGCGAAGTGCGCGAGATATTGGCGCAAAAGGGTTTGACGGGCCGTATTTTGGAAGAAGCCACAGATGCGATCACAGCCAACCATGACAACTGGATCAACCTTATGGTTGAGGGCGAATACGGGTTGGGCAGCGTTGATCCCCATCCCCTGAAGGCGGCGATCGCGACGTTCCTGGCCTTTCTTGTTGCCGGTTTGGTGCCCTTGTTGCCGTTTTTGTTTTCGGTGGAAAACGCTTTTGTTGTCTCGGCCTGCATGACCATGTGCGTGTTCTTCGCCATCGGCGCGTTCAAAAGCCGCTGGTCCTTGTCGCCTTGGTGGCGTTCCGGCCTTGAAACCTTTGCGATCGGAGGTGTCGCAGCGTTGGTCGCCTATTTTGTGGGATCTTTGTTCCATCCTTGACTGCCAACACTGTTGCAGGCCAAGCACTTAGGGTAGCCTGACGGGGCAACAACCCGGAGAGCCCAGTGGAATCCTTGTTAGTTCTGTTCGGACTGATTGTGCTGGCCATCCCGGTCACCATCTTCGTTCTGTTAGTCAGCCAAACGCGCCTGCGCCGCCGGGTAGAGCACTTAGAGGCACAAATCCTTTCACTTGGTGGCGCGCTGCCAGAGCCAAAGAGCGCGCAGACCAGCCAATCCACCAAAGCACCGGACAAGGCGTCGAAGCCTGCCCCATGGGCCAAGCCCAAGGCTCCAACGGTTGAGCCTGCTGCTGAAAAGACGCCGCCCGCAGCGGTTGTATTTCGCGAAGATCGCCTTGCGGCTCTCGGCTCCTGGCTTCGGGAAAACTGGTTTTACGCGGTGTCAGCCCTGTCGCTGGCGCTGGCGGGGATTTTTCTGGTCCAATACGGTGTGGAAAGCGGCCTGCTACGGCCATCTGCCCGCGTTGGTGCGGCCTTACTTTTTGGTGCAGCGCTGATCGCTGCCGGTGAGGTCATCAGGCGTAGATATGGTGATGACGAAACTTCGGCCACGGCCTATCTGCCGTCAGTCTTTTCCGGAGCCGGGCTGGTTACCCTGTTCGGAGGCGTACTGGCTGCACGGCAGCTTTATGATCTCATCGGTCCCGAAGCCGCGTTGGTCGCAATGGTTGCCATTGCCGTGGTGGGTCTGGTGCTGGGGTGGTTTCACGGCCCCTTATTAGCTGCTGTCGGTTTGATCGGTGCATTCTCTGCCCCTTTCGTAGTGGGGGGCACGTCCGAGAACCCAAGCTGGCTGTATGCCTACTTCTTCCTCGCCGCCACTTTGGGTCTGGGAATCGACACAGTGCGGCGCTGGGCGTGGATATCGGTATTGACACTGTTTGGCGCCTATTCCGCTTGCTTGTTGCTGGTGCTGTCCGCGCCTTTGACCGAGGCCGCGTATCTGGTTTGCGTCTCGGCACTGGCCGTGATCGCCATTGCCATTCCCGTCCGCCGGGTCTGGCCAAATCACGGCGGTGCGATGATCAGTTCAATTATCGGACGCAAAAAGGGCGACGCCTGGCCGGAATTCCCAACGCGATTGGGCTTTGCGGCGGTGGCTGTGAGCGCGGCCATTGTATCCTTGCACTGGCCGGATTCTGTGGGTGAGTTCTGGTTGAGCGTTACCCTGCTTTCGGGGCTGGCACTTGCGTTGATGGTCTGGGGACAGCGGGCCGAGGCGTTACAGGATGCAACTGCATTGCCCGCGCTTGGCCTCATCTGGTTCGTTTTGATGCACGGTTGGGACAACGGTATTGTGTTTCGCCAGTTTGCCGAGACCTATGCCGAAACGGCTGAGGCAGACTACCCTTGGGTCGTTACTGTTCTGACTGGGCTGGGGGCCGTGGTTTCGCTGGCTGCGGCCTGGAGGTCGCTGCGAGCGCGCAGTTACGCCGCGGTCTGGGCCGGGGCCGCGGCTGTTTTTGCGCCCGCCATGGCCATCGCGCTTGAGGTCGGTTGGCATCCTGCAACGGTTATCGGACCTTACCCCTGGGCGCTGCATGCGCTTGCGCTGGGCGTGTTGATGGTTGTCTTTGCTGAACGGTTTGCGCGTGTTGACGGTGAAAACCGCATGCGCCCTGCGCTGGCCACGTTGTCGGCCTTGTCCTGCCTGACCTTTGCCTGCGTGATCGTACTAAGCTCGGCGGCGTTGACGATTGCTTTGGTCGCTATGGTTGTTGTTGCTGCCGCATTAGACCGGAAGTTTACCCTGCCGCCGATGGCCTTGTTCATCTGGGCGGGCGTCTTTGCCATAACAGTGCGGTTGGTGCTGAACCCCGGTCTTGATTGGGCCAGTTCGGCGCCGATCATCGAAATGGTGCTTGTGTACAGCGTGGCAACTGTTGGCTTTGTGCTCGGATGGATGCTGCTTTGGCCCATGGATCGCCCTGTAGCGAAACTGCTGCTTGAAAGCGCAGCCTGGGCGACCGGAGGCATTCTTCTGTCCCTGTTGTTGGAGCGCTGGCTGCAAAGCTTTGGCGAAGGCAACGCCACCAACAGCCATTGGGGGCTGAGCCTGTTGGCGATCATCTGGTTGCTGTTGGCTTTTGCGCAGGTGCAGAGGTTCGAACTGGGCGGCAAGTTGAACTATGCTCGTTATCTGCTGGCCATTTTCTTTGCCGGGCACGGAGTGTTGCGGCTTGGGCAAGCATTGTTTGACGCAAACCCGTTGCTCAGCCCGGTTGCGCCACCGGTTCTGGGCCC
Source organism: Ruegeria sp. YTSA135 (assembly GCF_059610165.1). NCBI lineage: Bacteria > Pseudomonadati > Pseudomonadota > Alphaproteobacteria > Rhodobacterales > Roseobacteraceae > Ruegeria > Ruegeria sp. YTSA135. The sequence continues at coordinate 107,107 of NZ_JBXWNC010000007.1, forward strand.
GCCGGTGCTGAACACGTTGGCAGTGGCCTATCTTCTGCCTGCGCTGGCCATCGGTTTTTCGGTCTGGCGTATTCACGGGACCCCGCTTTGGATTAAGCGGGTAAGCTGGGGGGTGGCAGGTGTCTTGGCGAGTGTCTGGCTGGGGCTGATGATCCGTCACATCTGGCAGGGGGCCGAGGGAATGTTCGAAGGCAACGGCGTCACCCAGCCCGAGCTTTACACCTACACCATGGCTTTGTTGATGATTGGCGCTGTGCTGTTCTACCAATCGCTTGCGCGCCGGTCGAATGTGATGCGCAAGGCGGGGCTTGCGGTCATCGGACTGGCCGTGGCCAAGGTGTTCCTGATCGATATCGCGGGGCTGGGCGGGCTGATCCGGGTGTTTTCGCTGCTGGCCCTGGGCCTTGCGCTTGCCGGATTGGCGTGGCTGAACCGATGGGCCAAGCTGCGCCATTCGCTGCATTTGGCGGAACCTCTGGACCATTAGGCGTGGGCGCCTTATAAGCCCGCCATGCTTGACCGTATGGCAATCATTATTCGAATTATATCCCCGGCGCTCTGACCCTCTGAGACGCCGGGCAAAGGTGTTTGAGACTTCGCACCGACCGCTTCGATCCTAGTACGACCAGATCATCCAAGGGACGCCCCCAATGTGCGCCGACACGATCCAAACACCTGACTACAAAGACACGCTGAACCTGCCCAAGACCGATTTTCCCATGCGCGCCGGATTGCCCAAGCGCGAACCCGCATGGCTGGAACGGTGGGAGACTATCGGCGTCTACGACCGCCTGCGCGAGAAAGAAGGCCGCAAGCCTTTCACCCTGCATGACGGCCCGCCCTACGCGAACGGCCACCTGCATATCGGTCATGCGCTGAACAAGACCATCAAGGATATGATCGTGCGCAGCCACCAGATGATGGGCTATGACGCGCGCTATGTGCCGGGCTGGGACTGCCACGGCCTGCCCATCGAGTGGAAGATCGAGGAGCAGTACCGCAAGAAGGGCAAGAACAAGGATGAGGTGAACATCGTCGACTTCCGTCAGGAATGCCGCAAGTTCGCCGAGGGCTGGATCGACATCCAGCGCGAAGAGTTCAAGCGTCTGGGAATCACCGGCAACTGGGCCGATCCGTACATCACCATGGACTATCACGCCGAGGCCGTGATCGCCGACGAGTTCATGAAGTTCCTAATGAACGGCACGCTCTATCAGGGGTCCAAACCCGTAATGTGGTCGCCCATCGAGAAAACCGCGCTGGCCGAGGCCGAGGTCGAGTATCACGACAAGGAAAGCTTCACCATCTGGGTGAAGTTTGAAGTCAATGGAACGGTAGGTGAGACAGCCGCGGACCTTATGGGCGCTTACGTGGTGATCTGGACCACAACCCCTTGGACCATGCCGTCGAACAAGGCGGTCGTGTACGGCAAAGATATTTCCTACGGCCTCTACGAAGTAACTGGCGCGCCGGAAGAGTGCTGGGCCAACGTAGGTGATAAATTCCTGCTGGCCGACAATCTGGCCGCCGATGTGCTCGGCCGTGCCCGGCTAAACGATGACCAGTGGACCCGTGTTCGCGGTGTGAGCGCCGAAGAACTGGATAACGTATTTGGCCTAATGCACCCGCTGGCCGGGGCCGAGGGTGGTAACGGGGAATGGGACGATATCCGCGACTTCCGTGCCGCTGACTTCGTGACCGACACCGAAGGGACCGGGTTCGTCCACTGTGCACCGTCGCACGGGATGGAGGAATTCGAACTCTATCGTGATCTGGGCATGCTCGAGCAGGTCATCACCTATAACGTGATGGATGACGGCTCGTTCCGCGCTGATCTGCCGTTCTTTGGTGGCAAATACATCCTGTCCCGCAAGGGTGGTGAGGGCGACGCGAACAAAGCGGTCATCGACAAGCTGGCCGAGGTCGGCGGGCTGCTGGCGCGTGGCAAGATCAAGCACAGCTATCCGCATTCGTGGCGCTCGAAAGCGCCGATCATCTATCGCAACACGCCGCAGTGGTTCGCCTCGGTCGACCGCAAGCTGGACGACGGCATGGGTGAGATGGGTGACACCATCCGCGAACGCGCCCTGCGCTCGATTGATGAGTTGGTAAAATGGACGCCGCAAACGGGTCGCAACCGCCTGTATTCGATGATCGAAGCGCGCCCGGACTGGGTTCTGTCGCGCCAACGTGCATGGGGCGTGCCACTGACCTGCTTTACCAAGAAAGGTGCTTTGCCCACAGACGCGGATTACCTGCTGCGTAACGAAGAACTCAACGCTCGTATCAAAGCAGCGTTCGAGAAGGATGGCGCGGATATCTGGTACACCGATGGCTTCAAAGAGCAGATGTTGGATGGCATTGCCAACCCAGACGATTACGATCAGGTCTTTGATGTGCTGGACGTATGGTTCGACTCGGGCTCGACTCACGCCTTTGTTCTGCGCGACCGTGAGGACGGCACAGACGACGGTATCGCCGACGTCTATATGGAAGGCACCGACCAGCACCGCGGATGGTTCCATTCCTCAATGCTGCAAGCTTGTGGTACCAAAGGACGTGCTCCTTATCGGAACGTAGTAACCCACGGGTTTACGCTGGATGCCAAGGGCAACAAGATGTCCAAATCACTTGGCAACACCATCGTACCCGAAGAAATTGTCAAGCAATACGGTGCCGACATTCTGCGTCTTTGGGTGGCTCAGACCGACTATACCGCTGACCAGCGGATCGGGCCCGAGATCCTTAAAGGTACCGCCGACAGCTATCGCCGCCTGCGCAACACCATGCGGTTCATGCTGGGCTCGCTGGCCGATTTCACCGAAGCGGATCGCGTCGCACCCGAAGATATGCCGCGCCTTGAACGCTGGGTGCTTAGCCGTCTGGCCGATCTGGATGCGCAGGTGCGCAAAGGCTATGCCGCGTTTGACTTCCAAGGTGTGTTCAGCGCCATCTTTACCTTTGCAACGGTTGATCTGTCGTCCTTCTACTTCGACGTCCGCAAAGATGCACTGTACTGCGACAGTGACACCCTGCGCCGCCGATCCGCGCGTACCGTTCTCGATATCCTGTTCCACCGACTGACGACATGGTTGGCCCCGGTCTTGGTATTCACAATGGAAGAGGTCTGGCTGGAACGTTTTCCGGACGATGACAGCTCGGTTCATCTGGTGGACTTCCCGGATACGCCGGCAGACTGGCGGGATACCGACCTTGAAGACAACATGGCTAAGGTCCGCCGCGTCCGTCGTGTCGTTACCGCCGCGCTAGAGATACAGCGTCAGGACAAGGTCATCGGGTCCAGCCTTGAGGCCGCGCCGATCGTCCATGTTGAGGAAGGCGACACGCGCGACTTGCTGGCAACCTTCGATGTGGATGATATGTGCATCACTTCGGGCTTGACCGTCACCGGAGACCCGACCCCCGCCGAAGCGTTTCGTGTGCCGGAAATCGAAGGCGTATCAGTAGTCTTTGAAAAGGCGGTGGGCGAAAAATGCCAACGCTGCTGGAAGATTTTGCCCGATGTGGGGCTCCACTCACATGCCGGTGTCTGCAAGCGCTGCGATGAGGCGTTAAGTTAACTGATAAAACCCCTGGCAAACCGCCGGGGGTTTTCCTTTCATCGCTTGCGTTGGCGGTGGTGATCTGGAACGTTGCGCTCATGCCGATGATCGCCGTTGATACTCAGTTTGGTCGCCTTGGTGTCGAAGAAACCGACGGCGCAATCACGCGCCTTGTATGGGGCGGCCGGAACGACGGGCCGAAAACGCACTTGCTGCAAGAAGCCGAAGCGCAGTTGATGGCCTATGATCAGGGGCGGCTGGACAGGTTCGATCTGCCATATCACGTCGCCGGATCAGCGTTTCAGCAAAAAGTCTGCGACTTGATGTACGCTATTCCAATGGGTTACACCCGCACCTATGGCGATATCGCCAAGGAGCTTGGTCAGCCGGCGCAACCTGTGGGGCAGGCTTGCGGCGCAAATCCGATCCCGGTGATCATCCCATGCCATCGCGTGTTGGCCGCCAACGGGCTTGGGGGCTTTTCCGGTGATGGCGGGATCGAGACCAAGGTTGCCCTGCTGCGTCATGAACGGGCGGCCGGCCTGTTGATTTGAAGAGATGGATTTCTGTTGCAATCAAGTTGGTTGAGGCTCAACCTGTATCTGATGCAGAACTCAAAGGATCGTATTGAATGACCGCCCAATCAGACCCGACTGCCCGCAAAAAGGCCATTATCGACCGATTGATGTCATTGGAAGCGCAGGAACTGGCGACTGCGCAGGCCCACTACGACGCATTTCTCAAGGACTCTCAGTTGGATGACCGGGAAGGGCATGACAAGGACGACATCGCCGCCTCGCGCGAGAATGCGGATCTGGCGGCGGCTTTCGACGCACCTGTTCACGCGCATCACGCCAAGATCGACGTCATCGAAAACACAGACTTCAGCGTAACAGATACCGTGCAGCCCGGCGCAGTCGTCAAGTTCAACAACCGTTGCTTTGTTGTTTGCGTTTCAACCACACGATTTGATGTGGATGGAAGAACCTATATGGGAATATCGACCCAAAGCCCGATCTATCTGGCCATGGCCGGTCTGCAAGAGGGCGAGGTTTTCACCCATAACGGCACCGAGTTCGAGGTTCAGGAGGTTCTGTAGTCCGCGCTTTTGCGCTGTGGAATGATTTGCTGCGCAATCCCTGCGAACACCAGATATAGGCTGGTAATCACCAAACCCCAATGCGCCCAGCTTTCCGGGTGGAAATCAACCCAAGCCGCCCAACCCGCAAAGAACGTCCACGCGAAGGCAATGGGCAGCGATACGTTGCGCCATCTTTGGGTCCGCACCGGGTGGATGAACTTCAAAGGCAGGAACATCGCCAGCGAAAGCAGTGAGACCAGCAGCAATATGACCCAGAAATTGGGTTCCAGTGCGAAAATCACGATGACGACCATATTCCAGCACCCAGGAAACCCGGAAAAGGATTTATCCTTTGTTTTCATCCGGGTGTCGGCGAAGTACATGGCGCTGGCAAAGGTGATGACTATGATGGCAACCCAGCCGGTCCAGCCATCCATCAATCCCGATTTGAACAGCGCAAACGCTGGAATGAACACATAGGTCAGATAATCGATTATCAGGTCTAGAAGCTCTCCGTCGAACTCTGGCGCGTTTTTCTTGACGTGGTAGTGACGGGCAAGGGGGCCATCGATGCCGTCCACGACGAATGAAACCACCAGCCACAGGTACATCAGGCTCCATTTTTCTTCGACGGCGGCCAGCATGGCCAACATCGCAAAAACGGCGCCTGTCGCCGTGAAGAGATGGACGGAAAGTGCTTTGAATCTGAGTGTCATGGGGGTGTCATGGACGATGCGTGAAGCAGATGCAAAGCAAAAAGCCCCGGATTGCCAGCCTTACAAGAACAGGTGTGAAAATTAGACACGCAAACTTGGCTGTCTGGCTGTTACCTTGGCGTTGCTGGGCAAAACCGCGCGATTTAGGTGGCAGATCATTCAGGGATAGGCTTGAAAACTCAGGCCTTTGGGTGCGCGCGGTTGTAAACCTCCATCAACCGGGCGGTGTCGACTGCGGTATAGGTCTGGGTCGTGGACAATGAGGCATGGCCCAGCAATTCCTGAATGGCACGCAGATCACCGCCAGCGGATAAAAGGTGCGTGGCAAAGCTGTGCCGCAGGGCATGCGGGGTCGCCGTTGCAGGCAGACCAAGTTGCATCCGCGCTTTAGCCATAACCCCCTGGATAGCACGCGGGTTCAACGGACCACCGCGCACGCCGCGAAACAGTGCTTTGTCAGCGGTTTGCGTGTAAGGGCATAGCTTCAGGTAACGATCCACTGCCGCGCGGGCAGCGGGTAGAACGGGAACGATCCTTTCTTTGTTGCCTTTACCGATAATGCGCAAGGTTTCGGGCAATGGTGCATCGGTCCCGGTCAGGGAAAGCGCCTCGGAGATGCGCAGCCCACAACCGTAAAGAAGCGTGACAACGGCAACATCGCGGGCCGAAATCCAATCGTTTGCCGACTGCACCTCGACCGTTTCGATCATGGCGCGAGCGGCATCTTCGGCCAACGGTCGCGGCAGTTTCCTGGTAAATTTTGGTGCGCGGGTCGACAGGACGGCGGTGGGCTCAAACCCTTCACGCTCGGACAGCCAGCGGTAGAAACTTTTCACCGCCGAGAGTTTGCGCGCCAGTGAACGGGCACCAACGCCTGAGGCCCGCTGATCCGCCATCCACGCGCGCATGTCTGACACGGTGATCCGTGCCAGCGCTGCAAGACCCTGCCGCTCGCTGTGGTGTAGGGTCATGAACGTCAGAAACTCTGTCACGTCGCCGCTATATGCGGTTTTTGTGTTTTCGGACCGCCCGGCCAAGGCGCCTAAGCTGTCCAGCCACAGCTGCAACGCATCACGGCAGGCTGGTGAAATCAGGCTCACGACAGCCAGTGACGCATCGACCGTTCGAACACGCCAGCAAAGAACGACAGAAGATCAGTACCAAGTTGTGGGGTGAAATGGTTGGCATCCTTGGCGCCCATTGCGATCATGCCGGGTAGGCGACCCTCACCCAGATCAAGCTTCAGGCAGGCTTCGGACTTGATTTGGCTGGCATTGAGGCCAAAAATCCGCGGGCTGGGCTGTTGCACCTGACGCAGAACGACGTCACGTACCGGACCGCTGCGATCCTTGCTGAGATAAGCGTCGATCACACCGGGTTCGACCACGGTCAGCACGCCACCCAGTTTTTCGATTGCCGGGTCTTCCTGAATAACCGTGGATTCCAGAACCAGCGTAATATGATCAACGCGCAGTATCTCGGCTACGTCGTTGCCAAGCGTCTGCAGGAAGTCCTCGAACTTTACCGGCTCCAGAAGGCGCAAAATGGCGCGCTGTACTTGATTGGTGCCAGCCAGATTTTCATACGCCGCGGCTATGACTGAGCGGTGCGTGTCCTCAAGCCGATCCAGTCGCGCCTCAAGCCGTTGCATGGCGATGCCCCGAAGGTCGATAACGTTGGCACCGCGTGCGTGTTCGTTTGCGGTCACCAGTGCTTGCATCAAATCCTTGTCGTCCAGCACGGCGTCCGGCTCGGCCAGAATCGCGGCGCGGAGATTGTCCTTGAGTTTTGTGTTGCTGCTCATGTCCCGTCCGGTCTTTTTTTGTTGGCGGGTTTATAACATGAGATGCCGATTTTGCCTTGGAAAAAATGCAGGCAAAATCGGATTTTACGCTGGTATGTGTTGCCAAGGCTCCCGCCTGCAAAGTCCTGATCAAAAGATCAGGTTTTGCAGTTGGGCCCGGCGCGCCGCCTAACAGCGCCGCGCGGCTGTGTCAAAAATCAGAGGATTTTCTGACCGGTCTTTGCCCAATCAGACAGAAAGCTTTCCAAACCCTTATCCGTCAGAGGATGGTCAGCCAGTTTTTTGATGACACCCGGAGGGGCGGTGATCACGTCTGCACCAATGCGCGCGCTGTCCGTCACATGATTCACAGTGCGGATCGAAGCAGCGAGGATTTCAGTTTCAAACCCGTAATTGTCATAGACCTGTCGGATATCCGCGATCAGTTCCATGCCGTCGAGATTGATATCGTCCAAACGACCTATGAAGGGCGAGATGAAGGTCGCGCCTGCTTTGGCCGCAAGCAGCGCCTGGTTGACCGAAAAGCACAGCGTGACGTTGACCATCTGCCCTTCGTCGCTGAGCGTTTTGCAGGTTTTCAGACCAGCCCAAGTCAGCGGAACCTTTACGGCTATATTTGGCGCGATCTTGGCCAGCTTGCGGCCTTCGGCGATCATGTCGTCGGCCTCGGTGGCAACAACTTCGGCCGAGACAGGACCGTCGACCAGATCACAGATCTCTTTGGTGACTTCCAGAATGTCGCGGCCTGATTTCAGGATCAGCGAAGGGTTGGTGGTTACGCCGTCCACCATGCCCAGGTCGTTCAGTTCGGCAATGGCGTCGATCTCGGCGGTGTCTACGAAGAATTTCATGCGGGCAGTCCTTTGATGGGTTGGCCTTGGTCGCGGATGGCTTTACCCCAAAGAAAGACATGCTGAAACCCCCTTGCCAAGGATATGCGGTGAGCACTCAGGAGTATTTCGACCAAGGCGAGCTGGTGGCGGTGCTGACAACGCAGCCGCTGGACCGGACGCTGGATTACAAATCGCCCGAGGGCGGGTGTTTTCTGGGTGCGTTTGTCGAGGTGCCATTGGGGCCGCGCAAGGTGCTGGGCGTGGTCTGGGGGCCGGGGCAGGGTGGCTTTGACTTGGCCAAGGCGCGTTCGGTGATCCGGGTGCTTGAGGTCGCGCCGATGCGCGAAGAGATGCGGGTTTTCCTGGGGAAAGTTGCGGATTACACGCTGACGCCAATGCCGGCGATGTTGCGTTTGGCGACACGGGCACCGGGTCTGGGTGACCCGCCATCAATGCGGAAAATTTACCGTTTGGGACAGGCTCAGCCGGATCGGGTGACCGACGCGAGAACCCGCGTGCTTGGGGTGTTGCAGGACTACGGCGGACTGGCGTTCACCCTGAAGGAATTGGCCGAACAGGCGGGGGTGACGTCCTCGGTCGTGAAGGGATTGGTCAAGCAGGGGGCTGTGCGCGAAGAGGACAGCCCGCGCGATCTGCCTTATCCGCATCTGGACCCGGACTTGCCGGGTAAGACATTGACCGAGGATCAGGCAGAGGCAGTTGCCAAACTGCAGGAAGGCCAGCAGACCGGCGATTACGGCACAACACTGCTGAAAGGCGTGACTGGATCAGGCAAGACCGAAGTGTACCTTGAGGCCGTGGCCGAAGCGCTGCGCACGGGGCGGCAGGCGCTGGTTCTGTTGCCGGAAATTGCGCTGACCGCGGAATTCCTGACGCGTGTCGAGGCAAGGTTTGGTGCGCGCCCGGCCGAGTGGCATTCAGGCGCAACCATGACCGAGCGCCGCCGGGTCTGGCGAATGGTCGGGCAGGGTGATGCGCAACTGGTGGTAGGAGCCCGTTCGGCCTTGTTCCTTCCGTTTCGCGATCTTGGCCTTGTTGTTGTCGATGAAGAACACGACACCTCGTACAAACAAGAAGATGGGGTGCATTACAGCGCCCGTGACATGGCGGTTTTGCGTTCTGCCATTTGCGGCGCGCGGGTGATCCTTGCCAGTGCAACGCCATCGCTTGAAAGCTGGGCCAATGCCGAGGCCGGAAAGTATGACCGTATTGACCTGACCTCGCGGTTTGGTGCGGCGGTGTTGCCCGAGATGAATGCCATCGACATGCGGGCCGAGCAAATGCAGCCGGGTGCGTGGATTTCCCCGTCCCTGCGGCAGGCGGTTCTGCAGCGGATCGAAAAGGGTGAGCAGTCGCTGCTATTTATAAACCGCCGTGGCTATGCACCCGTGACGCTGTGCCGGGCATGCGGTGAGCAGATCGCCTGCGACCACTGCGACGCCCGGATGGTTGAGCATCGGTTTCTCAAACGCCTGATGTGCCATCAATGCGGAGAAACCAAACCGATGCCCGATGTCTGTCCCTCTTGCGGGGTCGAGGGCAAACTCGCTCCGATCGGACCCGGGATTGAGCGGTTGGCAGAAGAGGCTGAGGCAACCTTTCCCGATGCGAAGATCGCGATGCTGAGCTCTGATTTGTTTGGGTCTGCGCGCGCGTTGAAAGCCAAGATCGAAGAAATTGCCCAAGGCGATGCGGATATCATCATCGGTACGCAACTTGTGGCCAAGGGGCACAACTTTCCCAAGCTGACATTGGTCGGGGTTATTGACGCGGATCTCAGCCTTCACGGCGCTGATTTACGCGCGGCTGAGCGGACATTCCAACTGATGCGGCAAGTTGCAGGGCGGGCTGGCCGGGCAGACAAACCGGGGCAGGCCTTGTTGCAGACGTTTCAGCCGGAACACCCCGTGATCCGGGCCATCCTGTCGGGTGATGAAGAGGGGTTTTGGAAAACCGAAGCCGCCGGACGACAAGCTGCAGGCGTACCGCCTTACGGACGAATGGCCGGGATCGTACTGTCCGGGCCAGAGGTCGGCCCGGTCTTTGACATCGGCAATGCCTTGGCTCGAAACGATGCGCCCCTGCGCGACATCGGAGCGCAGGTCTTTGGACCTGCCCCTGCCCCAATTGCGCGTATTCGTGGCCGGCATCGTGTGCGTTTGTTGGTCAAAGCGCCCAAGGGAGCACCTATTCAAGACGCAATCACCCGCTGGATCGCTCCGCTGCGCCTGAAGGGCGACATACGCCTGACCGTGGACATCGACCCACAGAGTTTTTACTGACCCTGCGCCAATGCAGGACGTTTGTGCGTCGATACGTTCTCGCCAAACAGAATAAATGGGCGTAGAGGGGGTGCATGTTGAAACCCATGCCGCTCTCCGAGGCGCAGAGCCTGCCGTTCTGGCGACGTCCTGTGACGTTGTTGTTCATGATGGCATTGACCATGCCCATCGCGTTCAATGGGTGGAGCGCCCTGCTGAACAACTTTGTCATCGAGGTGGCGAATTTTGACGGCGCGGATATCGGCCTGCTGCATACGGTTCGTGAGATTCCCGGATTTCTGGCCGTTGGCGTGATCGCCGTGATTATCTTTGTCCGCGAGCAGGTTCTGGCGATGATTTCGCTGATGATGCTTGGGGTGGCAACAGCGGTGACTGCGTGGTTTCCCAGCCTTGGTGGCTTGCTGTTCGTCACGCTGTTCAGTTCGATCGGGTTTCATTACTACGAGACGGTAAACCAATCGCTGCAATTGCAATGGCTGCCAAAAGACCGTGCCCCACAGATACTTGGATGGCTGGTGGCCATGGGATCGGGGGCGACGGCTGTGGTTTATGGCTTGATCGTGCTGACCTGGGACCGGTTCGATCTGTCGTACAATGTCGTATTCATGGCTACCGGAGGGGTGACAGCCCTGCTGGCGTTGTTTTGCCTGTTTGCCTATCCGCAGTTTAATGCGCCCACGCCGCAGACCAAGAAACTGATCCTGCGCAAACGGTATTGGTTGTATTACGCGCTGCAGTTTATGGCCGGAGCCCGGCGCCAGATATTTGTTGTTTTCGCGGGCTTCATGATGGTCGAGAAATTCGGCTTTCAGGTCCATGAACTGACCAGCCTTTACCTGATCAACCTCATGATCAACATGGCCGCCGCGCCTTTGTTGGGCAAAGCGGTCGCAAGGTTCGGTGAACGCCGGACCCTGATCTTTGAATATACTGGTCTTGCGATCGTCTTCGCGGCCTATGGTGGCATCTACTGGTTCGGCTGGGGCGTAGTGCTGGCGGCGATCCTATACGTGATCGACCACGTTCTGTTCGCACTGGCATTGGCTTTGAAAACCTATTTCCAGAAAATCGCCGATCCCGCAGATATTGCGCCCACAGCGGCCGTGGCATTTACCATCAATCACATTGCTGCAGTGTTTTTGCCTGCCTTGCTCGGCTTGCTTTGGGTCGTGTCTCCGGGTGCGGTCTTTGGCCTGGCTGCGGCGATGGCGATTGTATCGTTGCTGCTGTCGATGTTGATTCCACGTCACCCTGAGCCCGGAAATGAAACAATTCTGTCAAAATACGCACCGGCCCCGGCGGAATAGCCGGCAGAGCTTGACCTTGAATGGCACACATCCTAGGCGCTGTCTCAACTGAGACAGGAGGCCGAAATGCCCACATTCACCGCGCTTACGACGCTGAAAGGCAAGAAAGCTGCCGACAGTTTGGGTGAAGCGATGGAACGCCTGAACCCCGAACCCACTGGTGTCGGCGTTTTCGAGGTCGAAGATGGCTCGGGCCTTTGGGAAGTGGGCGGGTATTTCACAGAGGCACCGGATGAAGCGGCGCTGGCTCTTCTGGCTGCGGCGTTCGAAGCCAAACCATTTGTGGTTTCAGAACTGCCCGAGACCGATTGGGTGACCCATGTACGCCGCGAGCTGGCCCCGGTCGAGGCGGGGCGGTTCTTTGTGTATGGAAGCCATGATGCCGAAAAACTGCCCGAAGGGCGCATCCCGCTGCTGATCGAGGCCGCGATGGCCTTCGGCACAGGGCACCACGGCACGACATTGGGGTGCCTCAAGGCGCTGGATTACTTGCTGGACACAGGGTTTTTGGCGACCAAAGTGGCCGATATTGGATGTGGCACGGCGGTTCTGGCCATTGCTGCGGCGCGGGTTTGGGACGGCGATGTCATCGCAAGTGACATTGATCAGGTCGCCGTAGATGTGGCCGAGGCCAACCTCAAGGCCAATGATATGGCCGGACAGGTCCACTGCGTAGAAGCCGCTGGTTTCGACCACCCGGACTTGCAAGCGCGTGCGCCCTACGATTTGATTTTCGCGAATATTCTCAAAGGTCCTCTTGTCGCATTGTCCCCGGAAATCGCAGCGAATCTGCGGGTCGGTGGATATGCGATCTTGTCGGGAATCCTCAATGAACAGGCCGATGACGTGATATCGGTTTATCTTCAAAATGGGTTCAATCTTATTAAAAACGATAAGATTGGTGAGTGGACGACGCTGATATTAAGCAAACAAGGCTGAAATTAGACCATTTACAGGAGTTTCGTGGATTCTTGCCTCCTTTTTGTCGCAATCTGCAACTACCGTGTTTACGTGGTTACGGGGGCGGTTTTTTGGAGGCTGCCATGACTGGAAAACAACTGGAATTTGATCGGCGCATTCATCGCCTGAACAAGAAACACGCAAAGCTCAGCCGGGGCTATCGCGCCACGATGCGCAAAGATGGTCTTGTCGTGATGAAACCGCAGCGGGTCCGTTCGGCAGTTCCGGCAAAGTTGCTTTTGATCTGTCTTGCCGGATTGTTCGCGTTCAAGGTTTTTTTGCTGAGCAGTCTGGGCTCATCGGCCTACCAGTATCGCGTTGATAACCTGGCATTAGGAACGCCTGTTGAGCAAGCCGGTGCCTGGGTGATGCAAATCGATCCTGTGTCAGCGTTCCTTGCAACGCAGATCAACAGTTTCATTCGCTAAATCTTAACGGCTTCGTTTGATAAGAAACGCCGCGCATTGCGGGATGCGCGGCGTTTTGTTTCACCCTGTATCGGGAGAGTGAGGCGAGTAAGTGGTAAATTCGTCTTAGCGGCGACCCTCAGCCACGACGTCAATATCGCCACGGCAAAGGCCGATATCGTCCAGCTCGCGATCTGTTAGACCGCTCAGCGTGTTGCGGGTTACACGGGCGTCATTCCATTCGACAACGGCGTTAACAACCGATGCAAATGTTGCGCCGATACGGCCAACGAGGCCGAACGAGCCAGTGGTGGCGCGGGTAGTGTCCAGTGCAGCCATATCCTGTTTCCTTCTGTTTAAAGTATAGGTCTCGATCATCCGTTCTGAGCGGCATCTAGTGTCGTCAAAATCGCTTAGCAAGTGCAAAAATTGCATGTGTCCTATGCAGTTTTTGCAATGCCCGATTTTCTCTAAATTCCCTTAATTTGTTGGTCATTTTGCCTTCATAAATCGTGTCGATTCCAGGCTTTTCGCTGTCGCAAACAGGCCGTTCTGTCGCCATTGGGATACGTGTGTCGTTTTCGGACGACGCGTCAAACTGCTTGGAAAATGTTCATGTTTCGTGCTATCCCGAAACAAAGGTCACAAAAACCCGAGCAGACCGAGGCATAACATGCGAATTCTGGGCATTGATCCGGGGCTTAGAACCCTGGGGTGGGGCGTCATCGAATCGCATGGCAGCCGTCTGAGCCACGTTGCAAACGGCTTGTGCAAATCGGATGGTGACGATCTGGGCGAGCGATTGCTGTCGCTACACAACCAAATCATTGAGGTCATCGCCGAGCACCGGCCCGATCAGGCGGCTATCGAACAGACCTTTGTCAACAAAGATGGCGCGGGTACGCTCAAGCTGGGTCAGGCACGGGGTGTGGCGTTGCTGACGTTGGCCAAGGCTGGTTTGCCTGTGGGTGAGTATGCCCCCAATCGGGTAAAGAAGACGGTTGTGGGTGTCGGTCACGCCGAAAAAGAGCAGGTTCTTCACATGGTCAAACTGCAATTACCGGGCTGCCAACCCAAGGGGGCGGATGCTGCAGATGCACTGGCAATTGCCATCTGTCACTCGTATTACGGTGCAGCGCCGCAGGCGCGGATCAAAGAGGTGCGGGCATGATCGGGAAATTGACGGGTCGGCTGGACTATCGCGCGGCGGATCACGTGCTGATCGATGTACGCGGTGTCGGCTATATCGTCTATTGCTCGGACCGGACGATGGCGGCCTTGCCGGGTGTGGGTGAGGCTGTATCGATCTACACCGATATGGTCGTGCGCGAGGATCTGATGCAGCTTTATGGCTTCTTGTCGCTAGTGGAAAAGGAATGGCACCGGTTGCTGTGCTCGGTTCAGGGCGTCGGGGCCAAGGTATCGCTGGCCATCCTTTCGGCGCTTGGGCCGGATGGCGTGAGCCGGGCGATTGCTCTGGGCGACTGGGGTGCCGTCAAGGCGGCCAAGGGGGTCGGGCCCAAGACGGCGCAACGGATTGTGCTGGACCTAAAGGACAAGGCTCCGGGTGTAATGGCGATGGGCGGGACTGTGACAGAGGCGATAGAGGGGCCAGAGTTGGACGTTGTCGACTTGACAGAGCCAACCGCGACGCCCAAGCGAGCGGCGAAGGCGGTTTCGGGCGCGGCGGCGGCCTCGGCCGGGGCGCTGTCAGCGCTTGGCAACCTTGGCTACGGACCTTCAGATGCAGCCTCTGCAGTGGCCGAAGCAGCGGCCAGCCAGCCTGATGCGGGTGAGACTGACCTGATCCGGGCTGCGCTGAAACTGCTTGCCCCGAAAAGCTGAGTGAAAGGGTGATAAAATGGTAGATGCCGACCCCACCCTGCGCCCGGACCCGCTGCCCGAGGACAATGACCGCGCGCTGCGCCCGCAGGGTCTGGATGAGTTCATCGGTCAGGCCGAAGCCCGAGCCAACCTGCGTATCTTTATCCAGTCGGCTCGTCAGCGGGGTGAGGCGATGGATCACACGCTGTTTCACGGCCCTCCGGGTTTGGGGAAAACCACTCTGGCGCAAATCATGGCGCGGGAGTTGGGGGTGAACTTTCGAATGACTTCAGGACCCGTGTTGGCTAAGGCGGGCGATCTCGCTGCGATCCTGACCAATCTGGAATCGCGGGACGTTCTGTTCATTGACGAGATACACCGTTTGAACCCTGCGGTTGAAGAGGTCTTGTACCCCGCAATGGAAGATTTCGAACTGGACCTCGTGATCGGTGAGGGGCCAGCCGCCCGCACCGTGCGTATCGAGTTGCAGCCCTTTACTCTTGTTGGGGCAACGACCCGGATGGGATTGTTGACGACCCCTTTGCGCGACCGTTTCGGGATACCAACGCGCTTGCAGTTCTACACTGTTGATGAGCTGCACGAGATCGTCACCCGCAATGCCCGCAAACTGGGTGCGCCTGCCGAAGATGATGGCGCGCGCGAAATCGCCCGACGCTCACGCGGGACACCGCGTATCGCCGGGCGTTTGCTGCGCCGGGTTGTGGACTTTGCGATTGTCGAAGGGGATGGGCGGATCACCCGCGATCTGGCCGATGGTGCGTTGACGCGGCTGGGGGTCGATAATCTGGGTCTGGATGGGGCAGACCGTAGGTATTTGAAACTGATCGCCGAAAACTATGCCGGTGGACCAGTGGGGATCGAAACCTTGTCGGCAGCCCTGTCCGAGAGCCGGGACTCGCTGGAGGAAGTGATTGAACCATATCTGTTGCAGCAGGGTCTGATACAGCGCACGCCACGCGGCCGGATGCTGGCGCAAAAAGCATGGACGCATCTGGGCATGGCGGCCCCCAAGCGACAGAGTGATCTGTTTGGTTGAACTGCGCGCCATTAGACTTTAAGGCTCTGGCGGCTTTGTTTGAAACACTGGGGGCAGGGCGTGACACCCGATCAGATCGAGGCGCTGTTTACACGCGAAAATGGTGATTTTCTGTTCGCCCGTTGGGGGCGACCAATTGTGCCCATTGTTTTTGGCGTTGAGGATGCGACCCTGTCCACCGTCAAAGGCGCGTTTGAGGCAGTGGTGGCATTGGCCGGGCACAAGATGGCCGAGACCGATCCAGAGCTGGGCGCCAATTGCATGGTCTTCTTTTTTCGCGACTGGCAGGAGTTGCTGGAGGTTCCCGACCTCGACCGTTTGATCCCGGATCTGGCACCCTTGGTGGACCGTTTGGTGGCGGCGGACGCCAATCAGTATCGGGTCTTTCGGTTCGAAGAGGATGGCGCGATTCGCGCGGCTTTTGTTTTTCTGAGGATGGATAAGGAACTGTTGAAGGTTCCGGCGGAAACCCTGGCGCTGAGCCAGGTCGTGCAGACCATTCTGTTGTGGTCGGACACGGCCTTTCGGTCGCAATCGCCCTTGGCTGTGGCGGGGCAAACGACGGTTCTGCGACCCGACATCGCCGAGTTGATCCGGGCAGCTTATGACCCTGCACTTCCCGGCGCGGCGCGGGAAGCGTCCCATGCGCTGCGGTTGTTTGCGCGGATGAAGCCATTGCAATAGGACTTAGGTGGCCGGTGTGTCAGCGCGCCGAAACGACCGCACCATGTCTTTGCCTGTTTGAAAGCAAGTATCCAGTTCGCCCGGATCAGTGATTCTTTTCCGGTCCAACTCTGCGCGCGCATCTGGCTTGGCCTATAGATTGGTCGTCAGTTGAAAAATTCGATACTCATCGTGGTGCGATGCGATAATGTTGTCATACGGGGATTGCACGCGTGGCTTAGTATATGTGAGGCATGGCGCGTCTCGCGTCAGCAAATCCCAAACGTATTGAAAGATCGGACCGTCCCCTATGACCGACCAAGAACCCGAGCAGAAAAAGCACGTCTATTCCGTGCGGGTCTATTATGAAGACACCGACATGGGCGGTGTGGTTTATCATGCGAACTACCTCAAATACATAGAACGTGCGCGCTCGGATTATGTGCGTCAGCTGGGAAACGATCAGAACGCCATGCGCGATGAGGGGATCGTCTGGGTCGTCCGGCGGATCGAGGCGGATTATCTGGCAACCGCCAGGTTCGAGGACGAGCTGACGGTGGAAACCCGCTTTATCTCTCGTTCAGGCGTTCGACTGATGATGGGACAGCTGATAAAGCGTGGCGAAACCGAGATTTTTCGCGCAACAGTCACTGCCGTATGCATGAATGCACAGGGAAAACCCGTACGCCTTCCGGCAGAGATTCGCGCATTGCTGTAACAAATTGCGAGGCAGAAGTGGTTCTGTTGGCTTTTCATACCCATCTGGGTTAGCGTTTGGAAAAACAAGGCCAAACGAACGGCCCTCAGGCAAAACAAAGAGCAGGTTCATGGAAGCTGAAACGCTGGCGCTGGCGCAGGAGATCGACTTCTCCATGTGGGGGCTGTATGCCCGCGCGACATTTATCGTCAAACTTGTAATGCTGATGCTGATTGCTGCATCTGTCTGGTCTTGGGCGATTATCATTCAAAAGCTGATCAATTACCGCGCTGCACGGCGCGAGGCGCAGGTTTTTGACGAAAGCTTTTGGTCCGGTAACCCTTTGGATGAATTGTTCGACCAGATCGGAACCCAACCGGATGGCAGTTCGGAAAAGATTTTCGCCGCGGGCATGATCGAATGGCGGCGATCGCACCGTACTGATGGCGGTCTCATCGCCGGGGCCACCGCGCGGATTGACCGCTCGATGGATGTCGCCATCGCGAAAGAGGCCGAGACGCTGCAAAAGGGGTTGTCCATCTTGGCCACCGTAGGCTCGACCGCGCCCTTCATCGGCCTGTTCGGCACCGTCTGGGGCATCATGAACGCCTTTATCGAGATTGCCGAGCAACAGAACACGAACCTTGCCGTGGTCGCCCCCGGTATTGCCGAGGCACTTTTGGCAACGGGCTTGGGCCTGCTGGCCGCGATCCCGGCGGTTATATTCTACAACAAGCTTAGTGCGGATAGTGATCGGATTGTAGGCGGCTATGAAGCTTTTGCCGACGAATTCGCCACGATCCTCTCGCGTCAGTTGGACAGCTGACATGGGCGCGGCTGTTCAACAGAACGGAGGCGGTAACGGACGCAGGCGTGGGCGCCGCCGTGGTCGGGCGCAACCCATGGCCGAGATCAACGTTACGCCCTTTGTTGATGTTATGCTGGTGCTGCTGATCATTTTCATGGTGGCCGCACCTTTGCTGACCGTGGGTGTGCCGGTCGATCTGCCGAAAACGGCAGCCAGCGCACTGCCCGGGGATAATGAGGAACCTCTGACCGTGACACTGACCGCGGATGGACGGGTGCAGATTCAGACCACTGACGTTTTGCGGCAGGAGTTGATTGGCAAGCTGCGCGCCATCGCGGCAGAGCGCAGCAGTGACCGCGTGTTCCTGCGGGCGGATGGATCTATCCCCTATGCGCAGGTGATGCAGGTCATGGGCGCGCTGAATGCAGGTGGATTTTCCAATGTGGGCCTGGTGACAGACACCGGTGGGCCAGCCTTGGACGAAGGTGGAGAGTGAGGCCGCGCGGTGGATACCGGCACCAAGATCTCAGCTATTGCCCATGTCACCTTGATTGGGTGGGCCCTGTTTGGCGGCACCTTTCGGTCCGAGCCCTTGCCAATGGCGGTACAGGAGGTTTCGGTGGTGTCGGCTGAGCAGTTTGCTGCACTGACCGCGCAGAGTACCGCACCCGAGGTGCCAACCCCTACGGCATTACAGGCTCCCGAAGCACCTCAGGAAGACGTGACGCCACCCGAAACGGCAGAAGATGAAGTGACGACGCCCGAAGTTGTGACACCGCCAGAACCTGACCCCGATCCCGTACCGGAACCGGTTGAGGCGCCCCCTGAACCCGAACTGGTCGAAGAGCCCCCTACACTGGATCAGCCAGAAACCGTGTCTGAGACTTTGCCAGTTCCTCCGGGTCCCGAGGCCCAGCCACGCCCGGCCGATAAAGTCGCAC
Source organism: Ruegeria sp. YTSA135 (assembly GCF_059610165.1). NCBI lineage: Bacteria > Pseudomonadati > Pseudomonadota > Alphaproteobacteria > Rhodobacterales > Roseobacteraceae > Ruegeria > Ruegeria sp. YTSA135. The sequence continues at coordinate 126,071 of NZ_JBXWNC010000007.1, forward strand.
CACAGCCCATTGCTCCACCGCCGCCAGAGGCTCAGCCCGACGAAGTTGAAACACCCGCCGTATCACTGGATGACGGCTCCGAAACTCAGCAAGAGCAGCAGGATCAAACCGCCCCGGAAGAGGCCACCGATCAAATCGTGACCGAAGCCGAAGAAACCAAAGAGAACGCACCGCGCACATCCCCGCGACCGCGAGTGCGGACTAACCAGCCTTCACCTCCGGCCCAGCCTGAAGTGGCCGAAGAGCAGGACCCGATCCCGCCCGAGCCTGCGCAGAGCGACACCGCAATTGATGATGCTCTGGCCGAGGCGTTGGGGCAAAATAGTGCACCGTCCGGCCCGCCGTTGACCAGCGGAGAGAAAGACGCCATGCGCCTTGCCGTATCGCAGTGCTGGAACGTGGGCTCTTTGTCTACCGATGCGTTGCAGACGGTGGTGGTTGTGGCATTTTCCCTGACCCCGGATGGCAAAGTTATAGGAGGTAGCCTGCGCATGATCGACAGCTCAGGTGGCACCAGCGCGTCTGCAAATCAGGCTTTTGAGGCCGCGCGACGGGCGATTTTGCGCTGTGGGGCAAAAGGATACACCCTGCCTGCTGAAAAATACGCGCAATGGCAGGATATTGAGATTACATTCAATCCCGAGAGGATGCGGATAAAATGATAAGATTTGTGACCAGCCTGTTGCTCGGCCTGACGATATTGACAGCGCCGGTCTACGCCCAGAGCGGGCCATTGCGCCTGGAACTGGATCAGGGGATCATTGAACCGCTTCCCTTTGCGGTGCCGAATTTCGTACCCGACGGGCCGGCGGCGGCGCAATATGCCAATGACATCACGCGGGTTGTCGCAGCTGACCTGACCGGCACCGGGCTGTTCCGCGAAATCTCGGCCGAGGCCTTCATCAGCCGGGTCAGCAGTTTTGATTCTCCGGTACAGTTTGCGGACTGGAAAGCCATCAATGCCGAGGCGCTTGTGACCGGTGCGGTAAACGTCTCGGGCAATCGCCTGACCGTGCGGTTCCGGGTTTGGGATGTGTTTTCGGGGCAGGAGCTGGGCAATGGGCTTCAATTCGCTGGCACGACCGAGGGCTGGCGGCGCATGGCGCACAAGGTTTCTGATCAGGTCTATAGCCGGATTACCGGCGAGGGCAGTTACTTCGACAGCCGCGTGGCGTTTGTGTCAGAAAGCGGGCCAAAGGATCAGCGGCTGAAGCGGTTGGCGATCATGGATTACGATGGCGCGAATGTGCAGTACCTCACGGACAGTTCGGCCATTGTTCTTGCCCCGCGTTTTTCACCCACAGGTGACAGGCTGCTTTACACCAGCTATGAAACCGGCCAGCCGCGCATCTACGTGCTGGATGTTGATCGGGTCAGACGGACCGAACTGAACACCCAAGGCGGCACGATGAGCTTTTCGCCCCGCTTCTCGCCGGATGGGCGTTCGATCGTATATTCCTTGATCCAGGGCGGCAACACGGACCTTTGGAGAATGGATCTGGCCTCGGGTCAAAGCGCACGACTGACCAACACCCCGGCAATTGAAACAGCCCCCAGCTATTCGCCGGACGGATCGCAGATTGTGTTTGAAAGCGACCGATCCGGCACGCCGCAGCTTTACATCATGCCCGCAAATGGAGGCGAGCCGACCCGTATCAGTTTTGGCCAAGGTCGCTATGGTACACCGGTCTGGTCGCCGCGCGGCGATCTGATCGCCTTTACCAAACAGAACAAGGGCCGTTTCCACATCGGTGTCATGCGAACGGATGGCAGCGAAGAAAGGCTGCTGACATCGTCGTTCCTGGATGAAGGTCCGACCTGGTCCCCCAACGGCCGGGTCATCATGTTTACCCGCGAAACCCAAGGGGTCAGTGGCCGGGCAACATTGTATTCGGTTGATATCTCGGGCCGGAACCTGCGACCGGTGCGTACACCGGACGGTGGCAGCGATCCCTCATGGGGGCCATTGCAGAATTGATCGGGGCAGGAGTGTGGAAAAGTTCACAAGAAACCTTCACTGTGGTACAGAGACGGCAATAAACCGATAAAACAACGAGGCACTTGGAATGAATGTATTGGGCAAAATCATGGCCTTGGGTGCGCTGACCGCGATGGCAGCCTGTACCAATAACGACCCATCCAGCCTGGGCGGCTTTGGCAATGGCGCGAATGGCGCAAATGGGGCGTTTGCGTCGGGCTCACCCAGCGATCCGCGCTCACCGGCATATTTCCAGCAAACAATTGGCGACCGGGTTCTGTTTTCGGTGGATCAATCGACCCTGACATCGCAGGCTCAGACGGTCCTTGAGGGTCAGGCGCAATGGTTGCTGGCCAACCCGGACTATGTCGCGACCATAGAAGGGCATGCGGATGAACAAGGCACGCGCGAATATAACCTTGCTTTGGGCGCGCGCCGGGCGAATGCAGCCCGCGAATACCTGATCTCGCGCGGGGTGGCGGGCAACCGTCTGACCACAGTCAGCTATGGCAAGGAGCGCCCGATCGAGATTTGTAGCACCGAGGATTGCTATTCCAAGAACCGCCGCGCGGTGACGGTGCTGACCGGTTCAACCTTGGGGTAAGACGATGAGAATTGCAGGATGGGTTCTGGCCGCGGTTGTTGCGACCGCCGGTGTGGCACAAGCACAGGATCAGCAGACTTTAGCCGATATCCGGCAGGAATTGACCGTGCTTCACGTTGAAATACAGCGCCTGAAGCGTGAGTTTTCGACGACCGGTTCGCCGGCCCCGAACCTGTCCGGCAGTTCCGTGCTTGAGCGTGTAGATGCCATCGAGGCCGAATTGCAGCGCCTGACACGTCAGACCGAACAGTTGAACCAGCGGGTGCAGAATATCGTGACCGACGGCACCAACCGGATCGGCGACCTTGAATTCCGCCTTGTCGAATTGGAGGGCGGCGATCTGAGCACGCTGGGTGAGACCTCGACTTTGGGCGGCGAAGCAGAGATCACCGCCGCTGCACCGGCTTCTCCGCTCGCTCCGACTGTGACCGAACAAGGAGAGTTGGCGGTTGGTGAGCAGTCCGACTTCGAAGCTGCTGCACTGGCGCTGGCCGAAGGGGATTTTCAGGCTGCGGCCGATCAGTTTGCGCAGTTCGATATCTCGTACCCCGGCAGCCCGCTTGCGCCCGAGGCGCATCTGAAACGTGGTCAGGCGCTTGAAGGGCTGGGCAACACGCGTGAAGCCGCGCGGGCGTTCCTCGCCAGCTTTACTGGCGATTCTGAAGGCGCCTTTGCGTCTGAGGCGCTCTTTGAATTGGGTGCGGCCTTGGGACGTTTGGGGCAGACCGATCAGGCCTGCATTACCCTGTCCGAAGTTGGCGTGCGTTTTCCAGCCTCGACCACGGTGTCTGCGGCCACGCAGGAAATGGCGTCGCTGGGCTGTTCTTGACCCATCAGGCCGAAACGCTTCGATCTGAACTGCGCGCTGGGCTGCCCGATCATCTGCCGCAGCGATTGGGCATTGCTGTGTCCGGGGGAGGGGACTCGGTCGCGTTGATGCATTTGCTGCATGAGATTGCGCAGTCCGAAAACATCCACCTGTTTGCAGCAACCGTGAACCACGGGCTGCGTCCCGAAGCCGCTGATGAGGCCAAGCAGGTGGCGGATCAGGCCGCGCGTTTGGGTATCGCACACGAAACACTTCTGTGGCAGGACTGGGATGGTGCAGGGAACTTGCAGGACCAGGCCCGACAGGCAAGATACCGTTTGTTGACGGATTGGGCGCGGCGCAACGACATCTCGGCGATTGTACTTGGCCACACGGCGGACGATCAGGCCGAGACTGTGCTGATGCGGTTGGGCCGGGCGGCTGGTGTGACAGGCTTGTCTGGCATGCCCAATTCAAGGGTCCGCAATGGCGTCACATTGCTGCGTCCGATGCTGGGTATTATGCGGCAAGCCTTACGGGATTATCTGTCAGAGCTTGATGTGGGTTGGGTTGAAGATCCGTCGAATCAGGATCAGAGGTTCGACCGGATCAAGGCGCGCAAAGCGCTGCAGGACCTCAAGACATTAGGGATTTCTGCGCAATCCTTGGCCCGGGTGGCTGAAAATCTTGCACAAGCGCGTGAGGCTTTGGCGCGCTATACGCAAGAATCCGCGCGTAGCATCTCTGTGGTTGATGGCGGGGATGTCTGTCTGGACCGGGGTGGTTTCAAACAGGTCCCGGCAGAAATTCAACGGCGGTTGGTTGTGGCAATCATCGCGTGGATTGCAGGGCAGGGATATGCGCCGCGCCGGGCCTCGGTTGAACAGGCAGTTGCGGCGATAGTGGAGGGTCGGACAATGACGCTATCTGGCTGCTTATTGATCCCTCATGGCAATAAAACGTGGTTTTGCAGGGAGCTAAACGCAGTGGCGGCGGAAACCTCCGCTCTGAACGAGGTTTGGGATAGCCGTTGGATTCTATCGGGGCCACCGTCGCCCGGTGCCGATGTGCGCGTGCTGGGAAAGGACGGTTTGCCGCAAGTGCCCGACTGGCGAGATTTGGGAAAACCCCGCAAGGCGCTTTTATCCTCACCCGCAGTTTGGAAGGGGGAAAAACTGCTTTCCGCGCCTTTGGCTGCTTATTCAAATGGTTGGACAGCCGAATTTGCGCCACATCGGCCCGAGTTCTACTCTTCAATTTTATCGCATTGAACCTGCTTGAATCCTCTCTATTTTATAAATCAAAGCGGCAGACCTCCATCTGCCGAAATCTTGTGGGAGATCTTCCTTGGGCAACGCTCGTAACATCGCCTTCTGGGTCGTTCTGTTTCTACTGATCCTTGCACTGTTTAATTTTTTCAGCGGTCAGGGCGGAACGCTCCAAAGTAACGAAAGAACATATTCCGATTTTGTCAGCGCTGTCGAAAGCGGCGACGTCAAAAATGTGACGGTTGATGGTGAGCAGATCCGCTACACCACCGAAAGCGGCGCAAGCTATGTAACCATCAAGCCCGGTGATGCCGAAGTCACCAAGCTGTTGCTTGATGAAAACATTCCATTTCAGGCTGTTAAACAGCAACAATCGGGTTTCCAATCATTCCTGATCACACTTCTACCGTTCCTGCTTCTGATCGGTGTCTGGGTCTATTTCATGAACCGGATGCAAGGTGGCGGCAAAGGTGGCGCGATGGGCTTTGGCAAATCCAAGGCCAAGATGCTGACCGAAAAGCACGGCCGAGTGACGTTCGATGACGTTGCGGGCATTGATGAAGCCAAAGAAGAACTGGAAGAGATTGTCGAATTCCTGCGCAACCCGCAGAAATTCTCGCGCTTGGGCGGCAAGATTCCGAAAGGTGCGCTGCTGGTTGGCCCTCCGGGTACGGGTAAGACCTTGCTGGCCCGTGCTATTGCGGGTGAGGCGGGTGTGCCGTTCTTCACCATCTCAGGCTCTGATTTTGTCGAAATGTTCGTGGGCGTGGGCGCGAGCCGCGTGCGCGATATGTTCGAACAGGCGAAGAAGAACGCGCCCTGTATCGTTTTCATCGACGAAATCGACGCCGTGGGCCGCCATCGTGGTGCCGGTTACGGTGGTGGTAACGACGAACGCGAACAGACCCTCAACCAGTTGCTGGTTGAAATGGACGGGTTCGAGGCGAATGAAGGTGTGATCATTCTGGCCGCGACCAACCGTAAGGACGTGCTGGACCCTGCGCTGCTGCGTCCGGGCCGGTTCGACCGCAACGTGACCGTCGGCAACCCCGACATCAAAGGCCGTGAGAAAATTTTGGGCGTTCATGCCCGCAAAACGCCACTTGGGCCTGATGTTGATCTGCGCATCATCGCGCGGGGCACGCCGGGCTTCTCGGGTGCTGATTTGGCGAACCTCGTCAACGAAGCCGCGCTGATGGCCGCACGTGTCGGTCGGCGTTTTGTCACCATGGAAGACTTTGAGAACGCCAAAGACAAGGTGATGATGGGGGCCGAGCGCCGCTCGATGGTGCTGACTCAGGACCAGAAGGAAAAGACAGCGTATCACGAAGCTGGTCACGCCGTGGTTGGCCTGGAACTGCCGCTATGTGATCCGGTCTATAAAGCAACGATCATCCCGCGCGGTGGCGCGTTGGGTATGGTTGTCTCGCTACCGGAAATGGATCGCCTGAACTATCATCGTGATGAGTGTGAGCAAAAGCTAGCCATGACTATGGCCGGTAAAGCCGCTGAGGTTATCAAATACGGTGAGGATCACGTCTCAAACGGCCCGGCGGGCGACATCATGCAGGCCAGCCAGCTGGCGCGCGCGATGGTCATGCGCTGGGGCATGTCGGACAAGGTGGGCAACATCGACTATGCCGAAGCCCATGAGGGCTATCAGGGCAACACCGCCGGCTTCTCGGTCTCCGCGCATACCAAGGAGTTGATCGAAGAAGAGGTGAAGCGCCTGATCCAACAGGGCTATGAGCGTGCGCACACGATTCTGAGCGACAGAAACGAAGAGTGGGAGCGGCTGGCGCAAGGATTGCTGGAGTATGAGACCCTGACTGGCGATGAGATCAAGCGCGTCATGAACGGCGAGTCCCCGAACGAAAGCGATGACGAAGGCGACAAGCCTGACGCAGGCAGCGCGCCCAGCGTCACCGCCATTCCGAAAACCAAGGTCAAAAAATCTCCGCCCGAAGGCGGGATGGAGCCGGAACCCTCGGCTTAAACGGACTGGACCCGGGCAATGTCCCGGGTCTTTTTTTTGTCTTTTCATTCTTGGCTTTCTGTCCTCTAGTGCGCTTCAATAAGTGGCTGAGGCGGGGAACAAGCATGCCGGTTTTACGCAAGACCGACTATGAGGCAGAGGTTGTCTGGCTGGGTCATGTCCCCGCAGGAACCAGTATTCGGGCCAAAGCGGTTGACTGGCTGGACCTTGGGTTTTCGGGTGACCTTGGGGCGCGGCATGAAGGCGAAAACAGAGCGTCCTGCGTTCGTGTGGCCAACCTTTACCCAAGGGGAACTGAAATCCGCAACGTCCGGCAATTGTCTGTATTGTCTCTGGAAGAGATTGAGGCGACAGCGCAAGAGATGGGCGTTCAGCGTTTGGACCCGTCTTTTCTGGGGGCCACTCTTGTGCTGCGTGGCATCCCTGACTTCACTCATGTTCCACCATCGTCACGGCTTCAGGTTGCCGGTGGTCTGACCATAGTGGTCGACATGGAAAACCGCCCTTGCGTTCTTCCGGGGCGCGAAATCGAAGCAAACCTGCCCGGCTACGGTGCGGCATTCAAATCGGCTGCCCGGGGGAGGCGCGGTGTCACCGCATGGGTCGAACGGCCCGGAGAATTGAGGCTGGGCGATACCATGTCCCTGTTTGTACCGGATCAGCGAAATTGGGCGCCTTAAGGTCCGCCTGTTTCCGATTAGCAGCGCCTGATCCACCTCAACGCCGTTTCGCGGCATGATTATGTCGGAATCTATAGCCATCTCTCTGGTACACAACGGTATGGGTTTCCCAGCGCCGACGCATCGCGCCGGTTTAGCACGGCATTAAATCAGGGACCCTGCCCAATGAGCTATAAATCCGACATTGAAATCGCCCGCGAGGCAAACAAGAAGCCGATTCAGGAAATTGGTGCGAAAATTGGCATCGAGTCTGCTGATCTGCTGCCTTACGGCCATGACAAGGCAAAGGTCAGTCAGGACTTCATCAACTCGGTTCAGGACCGGGAAGATGGCAAGTTGATCCTTGTCACCGCAATCAACCCGACCCCCGCAGGTGAGGGTAAGACCACCACAACCGTTGGGTTGGGCGACGGTCTGAACCGCATCGGCAAGAATGCGATGATCTGTATCCGCGAAGCGTCGCTTGGTCCGAATTTTGGCATGAAGGGCGGCGCTGCGGGCGGCGGGTACGCGCAGGTTGTTCCGATGGAGGAAATGAACCTGCACTTCACAGGTGACTTTCACGCGATCACGTCGGCGCACTCGCTTCTGTCTGCGATGATCGACAACCACATCTATTGGGGTAACGAATGTGAAATCGATATCCGCCGCGTGGCATGGCGCCGCGTGGTTGACATGAATGACCGTGCCCTGCGTCAGATCACCGCCTCGCTGGGTGGCGTATCGAATGGTTTCCCACGTGAGACGGGCTTTGACATCACCGTCGCGTCTGAGGTCATGGCGATCCTCTGCCTTGCAACCGACCTGCAAGACCTGGAAAAGCGTCTGGGCGATATCATCGTAGCCTATCGCCGCGACAAAACCCCGGTCTACTGCCGCGACATCAAGGCCGAAGGCGCAATGACCGTCCTGTTGAAAGACGCGATGCAGCCCAACCTTGTGCAGACGCTGGAAAACAACCCTGCCTTTGTTCACGGTGGCCCGTTCGCGAATATCGCGCATGGCTGCAACTCGGTCATTGCCACCAAGACGGCGTTGAAAGTGGCCGACTATGTCGTAACCGAAGCTGGTTTCGGGGCCGATCTGGGCGCAGAGAAATTCATGAACATCAAGTGCCGCAAGGCAGGGATTGCTCCGTCGGCTGTTGTGCTGGTAGCGACTGTACGTGCGATGAAGATGAACGGCGGTGTGGCCAAGGCCGATTTGGGTGCAGAAAACGTCGATGCGGTAAAGTCCGGCTGCGCCAACCTTGGCCGTCATATCGAAAACGTGAAATCCTTCGGTGTTCCGGTTGTTGTCGCCATCAACCATTTTGTCACCGATACGGATTCCGAAGTTGAGGCGGTTAAAGCCTATTGCGCCGAACATGGTGTCGAGGCCATCCTGTCGCGCCACTGGGAACTGGGTTCAGAAGGCTCAGCACCGTTGGCAGAGAAAGTGGTTGAGATTGTCGAAGGCGGTTCGGCCAACTTTGCTCCGATCTACCCCGATGAAATGCCGTTGTTCGAGAAGATCGAAACCATCGCCAAGCGTATCTACCGTGCCGACGAGGTTTTGGCCGACAACAAGATCCGCAACCAGTTGCGCGAGTGGGAAGACGCAGGCTACGGCAATCTGCCGGTCTGTATGGCAAAAACCCAGTACTCATTCTCGACTGACCCGACCCTGCGCGGTGCGCCCACTGGCCATTCGGTTCCCGTGCGCGAGGTTCGCCTGTCTGCGGGTGCCGGTTTTATCGTGGTTGTCTGCGGTGAGATCATGACCATGCCCGGTCTGCCCCGCAAACCGGCGGCTGAGACGATTCGCCTCAACGATGAAGGTCAGATCGAGGGCTTGTTCTAAGCGCCCGAATGATACATCTCGTGGTCCGGGGATATCCCCGGGCCGTGAGGAGATTGAAATGCCCACTCTGATACCGCCACAAGACTGCAGCTCGATGCAGGAATTGCGGCCTCAGATCGACAAGCTGGACCGCCAATTGATCGAATTGTTGGTTATGCGCGCAAGCTACATTGATCGCGCGTCCGAGCTGAAACCCGGCGAGGGGCTACCAGCCCGCATTCCGGATCGTGTCGAAGACGTGGTGCAGCGCGTGCGCATGAGTTCCGATGAGCTGGGCATGGACCCCGATCTTGCCGAGAAACTCTGGCGTATCTTGATTGACTGGTCGATTGCCCGCGAAGAACGTGTGCTCGGCCCTGAATGAAAAACCGGGCGCATATTGCGCCCGATCCGTTTTTTGAAAGAAGGGATCAAAGGATGGTAGCGCAGGTAATCGACGGTAAGGCTTTTGCGGCCAAGGTACGTGCCCAAGTGGCTGATCAGGTGGGCAAACTGAAAGAGGAAAACGGCATCACACCGGGGCTTGCCGTAGTTCTGGTGGGCGAAGATCCGGCCAGCCAAGTCTATGTACGGTCCAAAGGCAAGCAGACTGTTGAGGTCGGCATGAACTCGTACGAACACAAGCTGGATGCCGAGACCACCGAAGAAGACCTGCTGGCTCTGATTGCCAAGCTGAACACTGACCCGGACGTGCACGGTATCTTGGTTCAGCTACCACTGCCTAAGCACCTGAACGAAGACCTCGTGATCAACTCAATCGACCCGGCCAAGGATGTCGACGGTTTCCACATCTCGAATGTAGGTTTGTTGGGCACCGGTCAGAAGTCGATGGTGCCCTGCACCCCGCTGGGGTGCCTGATGATGCTGCGCGATTATCACGGCTCGCTTTCGGGTATGGACGCGGTCGTGATCGGGCGCTCGAACATCGTAGGCAAGCCGATGGCGCAACTGCTGCTGGGCGATAGCTGCACCGTGACCATCGCTCATTCACGGACTAAGGATCTGCCGGACGTGGTACGCCGCGCAGATATTGTTGTAGCCGCCGTTGGCCGCCCCGAGATGGTGCCTGGCGACTGGATCAAAGAGGGTGCGACGGTCATCGACGTCGGCATCAACAGGATTGAGCGCAACGGTAAGAACAAGCTGGTCGGCGACGTGGATTACACCAGTGCAGCGGAACGTGCAGGTGCAATTACCCCGGTTCCCGGTGGAGTTGGCCCGATGACGATCGCCTGCCTTCTGGCCAATACGCTGACCGCGTGTTGTCGCGCCAACGGCCTGACCGAACCGGAAGGCCTGACCGCCTAACAATTTTCGTTTCTAAAACTTGTATGGGTCAAAGGGCAATCCGCCCTTTGACCCATTGGTATTTAAAGATCGCCGGAGCTTATTGAACCGGATTTGAATGTCTGTGTTTTCGATGATAAAGACACAATTCCAGTCTGTTACAAATTGATTCATGCACCGACGGAGATGCAGGCTGGCTTCAGTCGGCGGCAAATTTTGAGTGAGTGTGACAGTCGTGCCAAGCCGATTTCTGGCCGAGCTTAAAGTGCGCAGAGTGGTTGCGGCTCTCGTGTTTCCCCCTTTGCTGGCATACACGTTCCAACCTTTTCCGATGCTCTACTTGCCGTTTTCTGAACGGCTGATCTTTTGGTTTGGGGTTATCGGGTTGGCATTGGCGGTCATCTCGGGATCGAAATACGTGACCAAGACCTATTTCACAGGCGCGTATTTTTCATGGCGTGACGTTGCCTTGGTTGCGTTGATCCTTGGATTGTTTGTGCCGTCGATGTGGTTTTTGTCCTATCTGCTTTTTTCCTATGGCGGACAGCCCGCCCCGGACATGCTTTCGGTGGCACCATACGGTGCGTTGCTTGCAACCGGGTTGGTTCTGATCCGCGGTTATGATCAACCATCTGCAGCACGACCTGAGACCGCCGCCGTTTCGCCGCGACTGGCAAAGCGATTGCCAGGGTCCTTCGGTGGGCAGATTTTTCGGCTGACGGTTCGGGATCACTTTGTAGATGTGGTAACGACAGAAGGAACATTCACGATTCGATCCCGTTTCAGTGATGCCATTGCCGAGATGGAGCCCGTGTCGGGGCACTGCACCCATCGATCCCACTGGGTGACGGACACCGCTATTGACCGGGTGGAAAAGAGGGGCGGAAAAACGTTTCTGCGTTTGAAAAACAATGACTTGGTGCCTGTCAGCCGAAAGTATAAACCTCAGCTTGAACAGGATGGTCTTCTGTAGCCGCCGTTATCGTGGCATCGGAATGATCCGAGGCTGCGGACCCGTCAGGATGGCCATCGCCGGATTTTTCATCAGTGTGCTCAAAGCGTGATCTGAGCTGTGTAAACCGCCGGTATAAGTGCCATAGGCTGGCAGGATCAGCCGCGACTGATCTATCAGAAAAGCTGGCCGGGTGATAGAACGCCCCCGCGCTCTCAGCTGCGCCTTGGGGTGATAGTGGCCCGAGACCTCGGCCAGCGCCCCAGGATGCGCGATATGTCGAAAGGTCAGGGGGCCGACTTCATATTCCACAAGATGCGCACCGCCCAGATCAATAGGGCCGGGGTCGTGGTTGCCTTCGATCCAAATCCAGCGGCGACCGGCTTGCAAGGCCGTGATGTCCCGCTTCTCGGCCGAGTCCAATGCGGTCGAAGCATCCAGGTCATCGAAACTGTCGCCAAGGCAAATGACGGTGCCGGGATTGGTTCGGGTGATATCGGCAGCCAGCCGGGTCAGTGTTTCCCTGCTGTCATATGGCGGCAGAGTTGGTCCACCCCGGCGTGCGATACGCTCGGACTTGCCCAAATGCAGATCGGACACGCAGAGCAGGCTTTGATCTGGCCACCATAAGGCACCGGACCCCAATGCGCTGAGGTTTTGCCCAACAAAGGAAAACGTCACTTCGTTCATGATCCGTTCTTTGCCTGTTTCGCCGATGGACGCAAGTGGTATCAGCCGGGTTCCAGCCCAGCCGCCTGCAAAAGACGTGCGCTTTCTTCGGCCAAAAGGCGTTCCTCGGCCGCGCCTTTGACGGGAACCTTGCCAGCTTCAAGAAACAACGGCGCAGCCAGAGGCGACACGTGTTTGAGGCGCAGCAGGTCAATGCGGTCTCCGATACGTGCCATCATCGTCTCAATCCGGCCAAAATCCACCAATCCACGCATGGCCTCTTCTCGGGTGATCTGCATCAGAAGATGGTTTGGGTCGTATTTCTGCAAGGTGTCATAGAGAATATCCGAGGAAAACGTTGCCTGACGCCCGCTTTTGCGTTGCCCGCCCGTGTTCCGCTCGATCAAACCGGCGATCGTGGCCGAGGCGCGAAAGGTGCGCTTCATCACGGCATTTCCGGCCAGCCAGTTTTCAAGCCCGTCTCGCAGAGCGTCCATCTGGAACAAGGGGCGAGGATCGGTTACCGCATCCAACCCCCAGATCAGCGTTGCATAGTCGGTGGCTACGAACCCAAGCGGCGCAAACCCGGTCTCTTCCATTCGCTTGGTCAGTAGCAGGCCCAGCGTTTGCTGCGCGTTCCGTCCGGCGAAGCCATAAACACACAAATGCTCGCGGCCGTCATTGGGGAAACTTTCAATCAAAAGCCGGTCGCGTTGGGGCAGGCGGGACATATCCCGCTGAAGGGAAAGCCATTCGGCAGTATGCTTGGGAAGCTGCGGCCAATTGGGTTGGGCGAACATCCTCAGGATACGGTCGCTCAACTGCGTGGAGGTGGCAAATTTGGTGCCCATGAAGGTGGCGACCTTGGGCTTCTTGTCGGCGCGCCGCGTAACCTCGACCACCATTTCGCGCAGGCCTTCGAATCGCACGATCTGCCCGCCGATCAGAAAGGTATCTCCGGGGGTGAGCGATGCGGCGAAGGCCTCTTCGACCTCGCCCAGCGGTTTTCCACCGCGATTGCGTTTCAGGCGCACTTTCAGCGTATCGGTATCCTGAATGGTGCCAAGGTTCATGCGGATGCGTTGCGCCGCACGGGGGTCGCGTAGCTGCCACAGCCCGTCCGGGCGCTGCTGTAGCCGTTGCCAGCGGTCATAGGCACGCAGGGCGTAACCTCCGGTGGCGCAGAATTCCAGACAGGCATCGAATTCAGCGCGGCTTAGCGCTGCATAGGGTCCGGCAGTGGTCATTTCGCCAAACAGCTTGTCTGCGTTGAACGGCCCCGCCGCAGCAGCGATGAGGATATGTTGGCACAATACGTCACGGGGGCCAGAGCCGCGCGGTTCGCCATCCAGTTCATGCGCCTTGGCGGCTTCGAGCGCGGCAATGCACTCCACCACCTCAAACCGATTTGCAGGCACAAGCAAGGCCTTGGAAGGTGCGTTATAGCGGTGGTTGGCGCGTCCGATCCGTTGCACCAACCGTTTGACGTTCTTGGGCGCGCCGATCTGGATCACCAGATCGACATCGCCCCAATCAATGCCGAGATCCAGACTGCCGGTGCAGACGATCGCGCGCAGATCACCGCGTACCATGGCGGCCTCGACCTTTTCGCGCTGTTGCCGGTCCAGACTGCCGTGGTGGATACCGATGGGCAGGCCGTCGTCATTGGCAAGCCACAGGTTGTGAAAAAAAATCTCGGCCTGTGCGCGGGTGTTGTGGAAGATCAGCGTGGTCTTGTGGTGATTGATCTGCTCTAGCACCGCCGGAATCGAATAAGCCGCACCTCCGCCCGACCATGGGGGCATCTCGGCGGTTTCCAGCATCTGTATGTCGGGGTCAGGACCGGGGTCAGCTTGTACGATCTGACACGGGTCAGGGTGGCGAGCCAGAAACCGCGCGATGGCGTCAGGGTTCTCGACCGTGGCTGATAATCCGACCCGGCGCAGACCGGGACACAAGGATTGCAGCCGGGCCAAGGCCAGCATCAACTGATCCCCGCGCTTACTTTCCGCCAAGGCATGAATTTCATCTACAATCACACGCTGGACACCCGCAAACATTCGGTGTGCGTCTTCATACGAGGTCAACAGTGCAAGGCTTTCCGGCGTGGTCAGCAGAATGTGCGGCGGGTCCACCCGCTGCCGTTTCTTTTGCGTGGCCGAGGTGTCGCCGGTACGGTCTTCGATCCGAATAGGCAGGCCGATCTCATCCGCTGGCCCGCGCAGGTTGCGGCGAATATCGGCTGCCAATGCCTTGAGCGGGGAAACGTAGATCGTGTGCAGACCTGCGTGTTCGTGTTGAGCCAAATCAGCCAGAGTTGGCAGGAAACCGGCCATTGTCTTGCCGCCCCCGGTGGGCGCAATCAGTAACGTCGCCGGGTCCGAGGCCCGGTCAAACATATCCTGCTGATGGGGGTGGATGGACCAGCCCTTGGTGGCAAACCAATCAGTGATCCGGGCGGGAATCTGCGTCATACGCGCAGATTACCCAACCCTTTACGGAATTGGCACGGCGTTATTTAACGATCGCCTCGTCTTTAACGAACATGTTGGACCACGCGCGGTCGATCAGGTCGGGACTCATCTGATAGGGAATGCCCTCAAATTCGCAGATCGAGATCATCTGGTCGATCAGGAAGATCGGCTGATAATTCGCGTAGACGTTGTTGATGGTTGGGTATTTGACCTTAAGCAGATGTACCAGAGCGGCCTCGTCCAGCGGCATACCGCGCTTGCGGGCGACCATCGCAAAGATTTTCAGGAAGTTTTCCTGATTCGGGCCGTCGATCTTGATCTTGAAGAAAATCCGGCGCAGGGCCGCTTGGTCAAAGATCTCGTTCGGGTGGAAGTTGGTCGAGAAGATAACCAGAGTGTCAAAGGGCACCTCGAACTTTTCACCTGATTGCAGGCCAAGAATATCCTTGTTCTCTTCCAGCGGAACAATCCAGCGGTTGATCAGCGCCTGAGGCGGTTCTTGCTGACGCCCAAGGTCGTCCACGATGAAAATGCCGCCGGTGGACTTGAGCTGTAGCGGCGCCTGATAGGTCCGCGCGGTGGGATTGTAGACCAGGTCCAGCATGCTGAGCGACAATTCACCACCGGTCACAACAGTCGGGCGTTCACACTGAACATAGCGTGAGTCGAACCGTTTGCGGCGGCGCAGGCTGTTGGGGTCGTCGGCTTCCTGTTCAATTGCCGTATGAACGATAGGGTCATAAACCGTGATCACCTGACCGGCATATTCAATGGCATAAGGGACGTAGACGTTATCGCCCAAGGCGTCCCTGATCCCGTTGGAAATCGACGACTTCCCGTTGCCCGGGGGGCCGTACATCAGAACAGAGCGGCCGGCACTGACTGCCGGGCCAAGCTGGTCCAGCAAGCTGTCAGGCAGAACCAGATGGCCCATCGCGCCCGTCAACTGATCGCGCGTGACCTGTATGTTGCGGATCGACTGCCGTTCAACCTGTTCGCGGTAGACATCTAGCGGCACTGGCATGGCACCAAAATACTCGGACTGGCTCAGCGCGTCCAAGGCACGGGCCTTACCGGCGTCGGTCAGTTGATACCCCATTTCGTTGCCACTGTTGGCGTTCAACGTTCCTGTGGCCTCGATCAGTTTTTGCTCGCGGGCCATGTCGATCAATTCTTGCGTGACGGCCCCCGGCAAACAGATCGCCGAAGCGATTTCGGACACGGTATCAGCGTTCTTTCGGAAGATCGTTTTCAACATGATGTCGCGCATCATGACTATCGGGAGCCTCATTTCGCCCAGGCCCTTGGGGGCAGGGGGGGCCATAACCGCGGTTGTCTGCATATTCATGAGCGTTGCTCGTCTATCTACTAATCACGCAAAAATTCCCACAATGGGCTGCTTGCAAAAATTTCGCCCGGCTTTGTGTCAGGACCAAGGCAGTGAAAAGGCGGGTTAATGATAGTTTACGAACCGTTGACAGTACCAAGGATCAGGTAAATGGCCAGACTGCCACCCAAGGCAAGACCCATCGGAAAGTGCTTGGTTCTGTTCCAGCTTTCCCAATCAGGTGCCATTTTTCGTAATGGTGTGTGCATGGCTAGCCGGTGTGCAGCAAATGCTGCAACTGTGGTCGTCGCCAGAATGAACAGGATCAGATTTAAGTCCCCAACCCAGATAAAAGGCGAGGCGGCGGCCAGGAACTTGGCATCGCCTGCGCCCATGACGCCAGCCGAATTTAGCAGGATACCAAGTATCAAGACAAAAACGATATGCAGCAAGTGCCAAACATATGGGGGAAGGGCGACAGAAAACGATCCTACGTTTAACGTCATCCATTCGGTCGCCCACGGGGGCAAAACGAACAGGCCGATAACGACGAATACAACGGCCAATGCAGCCACCGCATGATTCTTGATAAGCATATACCGCATATCCGTGAACGCCACATACAAGCAAATTGGCAGTACAAACGGCAGGAACAACAGAGATGCAGCCGCAGGAATGCTCATAAATCAGGTACCCTCAAGCGCGCGGAGCGAGCGGACAGCCTCATCATAGTGCTGTGGATGGGTGGAAATGGCCTCTCGGAACAAGTTTTTGGCTGTCGCCACGTCCCCTTGCTTGACCGCGGAAATACCCATTGTGTTCAACAGCATGGCGCGTTCTACTTGCGTCATTGGGACGACCGGCAAGCTGTAATTACCTTGCGCGGTCCGAGCCAGCACGAGGTTGTTCTTGGCGGTGAACAAAGACTTGTCCTGCCGAATTGCGTCGGTAAACAGACGCTCGGCTTCGGCGTATTGTCCGCGGGTCAGCTTGGAATATCCCCAGTTGTTCATGACACCACCAGGACGCGTGGTCAGGCCGACCGCGGTTTCATAGAAGTGATCTGCACGCTTCCAATCTTCTCTGGAGTCGGCGACCAGGGCTTCAAGCCTGTAGCGTTTAAAGGTTTCGTATGTGGGGGGGACGGAATCCAGCACCGTTTTGGCCTGGCTCCAATTGCCCGAACGCACCAGCGCATCGGCATATTCAACCTTGTCGACATTCCCGGCCCCCTTCATCGTCGTTACCTTTTTCCAGGCAGAGGCGGCTTCGGTTGTACGTTTCGCGCGGGTTAACGAGATTGCCAACCCGCGTTGCAAGTCGATCCGGTCCGGATTTTTTGAAGCGGCACCTTGGAAATAAGCAACCGCTTCATTCGGATCGGCGGCTGTCAGCAACACCTCGCTCAGGTTGGTCTCGTCAATGACGTTGACCTCCTGGTAGGTGCGTTCGACTTTTTCTTCCTCGGTTTCTTTTTCGCAGGCAGACAAAACCAGCCCGCACACCAGCATCGGTGCTATCAAGAATTGTTGGCGCATTTTTGCGTCCCTTACTGCTCTTGCCCATTTTGCGGGAGCCTGCGCAGCTTAAATTGCCCGTCGCCTTGCTGCTCCAGCGTAAATTCTTGTTGTTCTGCGATATTATTAACAGGATTTTCCATTTTTACGAGTGCCAAGCGTAAATTGTCGCGGATTGCGTCACTTTCGCCATTGTCCAACGCATAGGCGCGTTTAAAGACCTGTGCAGCCTCGGGGTATTCACCCTTTTCCATCAGTAAAACACCCAGATTGTTCCAGGCAACGGGCCATTCGGGGTCATCTTTTACGGCCCGGCGCAGCAGGGTTTCGGCCTGCCCCAGACGCCTGAGGCCCAGATTGGCCGTCCCCATAGATGTCAATATCTGCGTCGTCATCCCCTGGCCCAGCGCGGCGCGTGTAAATGCATCCAACGCCAGTTCGTACTCACCGGATGCCATTAGCCGATTTCCGACGGTGATCTCATCTACGCTTTCACCTTTCGGGTCGATCCCTGGGGCGTTCAGATCATCGGGCAGCCCCGTTTCTGTGCAAGAGGCCACCATGGCGATCACCATGGCGGCCTTTAAAGGACGGCGTATCCACGGTTGAATGCGCCTGAAGCCTGACAGTAATGGGTTATCAATTACCCGCTGCAAAATCAGCGATCCCTTTCGCCGACGGCCCGACCAGAATGACAAGCAAGGGCGGCACCGTTAGGATCATTGTGGCAAGCGTCATCTTGGTTGGCAACTTGTTCGCGGCTTCTTCGGCGCGCATGACGCGTTTGTCGCGCATTTCGCCCGCGTATACCCTAAGCGCTTCGGCGATCGAGGTGCCGAAAGTGGCCGACTGGATCATCACCGTCACAAATGAGCTGACATCCTGCACACCGCAGCGGGTTCCGAAATCGCGCAGAACGGTGTCTTTGTCTTTACCGGCCTTAAGTTCGTAGGCCACGACTTCGAATTCTTGTGCAATATCTGGGTATGACGCCTTCATTTCGCCCGCAACGCGCACGATGGCCTGATCCAGCGATTGACCGGCCTCGACACAGACCAGCATCAGGTCCAGCGTATCTGGGAAGCCTGACGTGATTGCTTCTTTACGCTCATCAACGCGTCGCGTGATCCAGTAGCGAGGCAGAAAATACCCCGCAGCGGCAGGAACCAGAACACGGATCGCCATTTGTTGCGCCGTGAATTCCTGTCCGCCCGACAGAACAGTCACCAACAAAACGCCAAACAGAATACCAGTGATACCCAGCGCGAACTGTGCAAAATGGAAAAACCGGACCGCATCTTTCGAGTGATACCCGGCTTGCCGCAGCTTGAGCTGCATCGCCGATAGTTCATCCTCGTTCTGCGGTTCAAGGAATGTGGCGAACTTTTCAAGCTGCTCGTTGCGGCTGGCGGTGCGCAGCTTGTCTTTCTTGGTTTTCTTGTCCTGCTTTGGCGCTGCGGTCGATCTTTGAAGCTTTTTCAGCGGGTCTTCCGGTTGCTTCATGATCAGTGTGAGGGCGATCAAGATCATGATCAGCCCCAAAACTCCAACCAGGATAAGCGGTCCGAATTCACCAAGATACTGTTTGATCAGGTCGTTGAATGGGCCCAGAATTTCCATCGTAATCCCCTCAGACCTTGATGTTTGTAAGAACGCGCATCACGATCAGGTTCACTGTCAGCATGATGCCAACAAAGAAACAGGCCGGGATGAAATACGGGTGATCGATCACGTCGTCATAGTAGCCCGGGTCCGTCACCAGAATGAACACCAGACAGAATAGCGGGAAACCGGACAGAAACTTGCCGGACCACTGCGCTTCGGCCGTGATTGCCTTAACCCTGCGGAACAGACGGAAGCGGGCTCGGATTACTTTGGCCAGACCGGCCAGAATTTCGGCCAGGTTACCGCCCGATTGCTGCTGAATACCGACAGCAACGGCCAAAAACCGGAGATCCTGCATATCCAGGCGTTCGGCCAGATCCTTCAATGCCTCGCCCACGTCACGGCCATAGGCGCATTCATCTGCTATTACGCCAAATTCCGTACCCAGCGGATCCTGGACCTCGTTCGCGACAATCTGAATGGACGATACAAACGGGTTACCCACGCGCAGGGACCGAACCATCAGCTCAACCGCATCGGGCAGTTGCTCTTCCATCATGCTCATGCGCTTGTTGGCTTTGCGATTGACCCATACGTAGACGCCGCCGACGCCGATAAAGACGGACAGCGCCACCCGTAGAAGCATCTCGGTTGCTGTGCCGATGCTCAGCCCCACAAAGGCAAAGCCTGACAGTAGGACCATGACCAAGATCAATTGCCGGGGGGTGAAGGCGATCGCCGCCTTTTGCGCCTTGTCAGCAAGCAGCGAATAAAGCGGGATGCTCTGCGTCTTCATATGCTGCTGCATTTCTTTGCGCAGCTGTTCCAGGACCTGCTCTCGTCCGACGCCTTTTTCGAGCATATCCAGACGTCGGTTCACGCGGCTGTTCAGGCTTATGGATTTGCCGAACGCCACCAGATAGATACCTTCGACCAACGCGAAAACCGCGACGAAGATCACGACATAAATGAGCGCCTCAACAGGCAGTTGCATTGTCAGATCTCCTACATAGTCGTTGGTTCATAGACCGAAGCGGGCAGATCAAAACCCCACAGACGGAAGCGCTCGGAAAAGTGGCTGCGCACGCCGGTGGCGGTGAAGTGCCCAATGATCTTGTTGTCAGGTGTCAGTCCAACGCGTTGGAATTTAAAGATTTCCTGCATTGAGATCACGTCGCCTTCCATGCCCGTAATCTCGGTGATCGAGGTCATGCGGCGCGAACCGTCTTGCAGGCGACTGGCCTGAACAATCAGGTTCACAGCGCTTGAAATCTGACTGCGAACCGCCTTGATCGGCATTTCGATCCCGGCCATTGCGATCATGTTCTCAAGACGTGAAATACCGTCCCGTGCCGAGTTGGCGTGAATGGTGGTCATCGAACCATCGTGGCCCGTGTTCATGGCCTGCAGCATGTCAATCACCTCGGCGCCACGTGTCTCACCCACGATGATACGGTCGGGGCGCATACGCAGTGCGTTTTTCAGACAGTCGCGCGGGCTGACTTCGCCTTTGCCTTCCACGTTGGGCGGACGGCTTTCCATGCGTCCCACATGGGTCTGTTGCAGCTGCAGTTCCGCCGTGTCCTCGATGGTCAGGATACGCTCGGCGTCGTCAATAAAGCTCGACAGGGCGTTCAGTGTGGTCGTTTTACCCGAACCTGTACCACCGGAAACGATGATGTTCAGGCGCGTCGACACGGCGGCTTGTAGATAGGCGGCCATTTCTTCGGTAAACGCACCAAAATTCACCAGGTCATCAATACCCAGCTTGTCCTTCTTGAACTTACGAATCGAGACCAGAGACCCATCCACCGCAATAGGCGGCACCATCGCGTTAAAACGCGAACCGTCAGCCAGACGGGCGTCGACATAAGGGTTGGATTCATCGACCCGCCGCCCCACAGCGGACACGATCTTGTCGATGATCCGCATCAGGTGCTTTTCATCCTTGAAAGTGATGTCGCTGACTTCCAGCTTGCCGTTGCGTTCTACAAAGATCTGCTGAGGGCCGTTGACCAGAATATCGTTGACCGTGTCGTCCTGCAGTAACGTTTCAAGCGGGCCCAGACCCGTCACCTCGTCATAGAGTTCCTTGTTCAACTGCGAGCGGTCCTCGCGGTTCAGAACAATGTTGCGAGCCTCAAGAATTTCGCTGACGATTGCGCTGATTTCCGCGCGCAACTCTGCCTCACCCGCGTTTTCAAGAGCTGCAAGATTCAGGTTTTCCAGCAGTTCGCGGTGCAGTTCGATCTTGATTTCGCCAAGACGCTCTTTGCGCTTGCGATCACGATCTGCACCGACGGGTTCGGCCGGTTTCTTCTGTGCCGGCCTGCGGGCAACGGCAGTGGTCGTGGGCTTTGTCTCAACAGCAGGTGCGGGTGCTGCGGCCGGGGTTTGAACCGGCTGCGCTTCGGGCTGCTTCTTGTAACGTGAAAACACGGCGGCTCTCTCCCTTTAATACTGGTTACGCGGCCTCGGCGTCGCTGCTGCCCAAACTATGAAGTGACTTCGCAAGTTTTTGGATTTCGCGGCGCAGCGGATTCTTGGCGGCCGCGTTGGCCAAAGGTTGTCCGTGGTCACCACTTTGCAAAACCGGCTTGCCGCCATCGGGCAGTTGCAGGTCGATGGAAATACCCAGGCTTTCGCCCATCCGCTTAACCCGGCCCTTGCCGTTCAGATCGGTGAATTTCGGGGCCCGGTTCAAAGCAAAGCGCAATTTATTGAACGGTAGTTCCTCGGCCTGAAGCGCGCGCTTCAGACGCAGCGCGTTCTGAGCCGAACGCATGTCCAACTCGATCATGGCAAAGTACACATGCGCGGCCTGAAGAACCGTTTCGGACCAAAGAACCAGGGTCGAAGGCATATCCACGATGACATAGTCAAAATTCTTGCGTGCAATGTCGATCACACGCTGGATATCTTCGGGGGTAATCAGGTCCAGCGGCACGATGTCCGACGGCGCCGTCAAAACCTGTAGCTTGTCTTCGTATGTCTGGAGCGCTTGCGAGAATACGTCGTCATCCATGGACGAAGTGTCTGACAGCATTTCAAAAACCGTTTCGCGCCGCGGCAGGTCCAGATAGGTCGAAATCGTGCCGAATTGCAGATCCAGATCCAACAGACATACGGACGGCGCATCTTTGTCCGAGACCGTGGCCAGTTCCCAAGCCAGATTGACCGCCATCGTGGTTGAACCCACCCCTCCGGCCAGCCCATGTACCACAAACAGAGCACCCTCTTTGGACGCGCCCTGTGTCAGCGGTGCCGCTGCCGGTTGAACGGCGACCGGATCAGGCCGGTTCATTCGGTCAATGGCTTCCTGCAACTCGCCCTCGGGCAGAGGGTAGGGGACAAACTCATCTGCCCCCTTGCGCAGCAACTGGTGTAAAGCGGCGGGCGTGACATCCTCGGCGATCAGGACGATCTTGATGCCTTTTTCCTTGGCGCGGGTGATGATTTCGCCCATCAGGGACAGGTTGTCTTCGTCTTCGCCATCGATCGCCAAGGCGACAAACTCCAGGGAATCGGCGTCGGGCTGACTGAAAAACGCAAGGGCTTCGGCAAAGCCCAGGTCGCCCCATCGCTCTCCCAGCGCGACCTCCATATCCTCGATCAGAAGGTCGAAATTCTGGACATCACGGCTTATTGTGCAAGCCAGAATGGCGTTCTTGTCATCTTGTGGCGATGCGCTCGTCATTAACATATTCCTTGTTGCGAGAGCAGACCAAGCCAGTGAACCCGCAGATTCTGTCTGGTTCGCCTTTGCCCCGTTGCGGCCTTTTCAGGCCACAAGTCATCTAATTGTAGAAAATGTGGCTTGGAACTTGGGCAAGAATTGGGCGCAAAAGAACCAATTGTAGGGAATTGGGCGACGATGTCGCCCAATTCTGGATTATTGTTCAGATGTAGTACCAACTGCGGTCTGGGTACGCAGCTGCGTCTGGTATGTCGCGCTTTCCACATACTCACGGTACACAATCGCGGCATATTTGCCGTCGAGAACCAGCGGGTTGCCATCTACAAAGCCGGACACTTCGGTCACGGTACGGCGGTTGCGCCGGTCGCGGTTCGGCGTGTCAATCAACGGACGTGCTTTGCCGAAGGAAACAACAGCCTCAAGGCGCGACCGCGAGATACCCTGCTGAGTCAGGAAGGCAACCGCAGCATTGGCCCGTCGCTGGCCCAAAGCTTTGTTGTAAGCTGTCGAGCCAACGGCATCCGTGTGGCCGTAAACGCGGAACCGTGCTTCGGGGAACTGCTTGATCCATGCGGCCTGCCGCAACAAAATCCGCTGAGCCGTCGCATCCAGCTGAGCGCTGTCGAAGGCAAAGTTGATCTGCGATGGAACCTCGGCCGCGAACCTTTGACCCAGAATCTGGGCATAGCTCAATTCGCCGTTCATGACCTGAACGTTGTTCAGCGTTGCGTTTCCGAAAGCGCCTTGGTCCACTTCGTACCCGGCCTCACGCGTACATGCGGCGACAGCGACCGAAAGACCCAGTGTGATGATCCACTTCTGCATTGGTCCTATCCTCCTATCAATCCAGAACGTAGCCGTAAGAACTGCCAAAGTCCTGTTTGGCCACTTCTGAGGCTGCGCCAGAACCCGGACGCGTTGTACGACCGACCCTGCCATTCACGAACAGATCAAATTCGCTTGGCGGTTTGACCCGATCGGTGGGCAATGCCAGCGCCTCGCCACGCGTCGGCGAAACAAGGTGCGCAGTGATGATGATCACGAGCTCGCTCTGCTGACGCTGATATTCTGCACTGCGGAACAGGGCACCCAGCACCGGGACGTCACCGAGCCACGGCACCTGGCTGTTCAGATCGCTGAAATCATCTTGAATCAGGCCAGCAATCGCAAAGCTTTCACCGTCGCGCAGCTCAATGGTTGTACTGGTTTGACGGGTCACAAAGCTGGGCACGGTATCGCCCTGGATGGTGAAGTTCGAGCTGTTGTCGATTGCCGAAACGGCTGCCGCCAGTTCAAGGTTGATCAAGTCGCCGTCCACAACACGCGGAATAAAGTCGATTTCGACACCAAACGTTTTGTACTCAATGGCAATAACGCCGTCGTCCTGCGGAACCGGGATGGGTACTTCACCCCCTGCCAGGAAGGTTGCTTCCTGCCCTGACAATGCCGACAGGTTGGGCTCTGCCAAGCTGCGCGCAAGCCCCTTGGCCTCAAGCGCCTCCAGCAACAAACGCACTTGCGTTGATCCGGATCCAAAGCCGAACAGAACCGCGCCAGTGTTTGTTTGCACAAAAGGAATGTTGTTGTTCAGGGCATTGGTTAACGCGCCTTGGTTGTTCAGCGTGTTAAATCCGCCAGTCACGTCGCTGCCGCCGAAGCCCAGCGATGCGGTCAGGCTTTTGGCTACCGAACGGTTCATCTCGGCAAAGCGCACTTTCAGCATGACCTGCTGAACGCCCCCAACCGACATCAGGTTCGAAACACGCTCGGGCGCGTAACGTTCGGCCAGTTCAAGCGCGCGGGCCAGTTTTGCACTGCTCGAAATCGTGCCAGACAGCACGATGCCATCATTGGCAGTCCGAACTTCGATCGGCTCACCAGGCAGGATTTGCCGCAACCGTTCTTTAAATTCCGATACATCCGGAGAGACGCGGACCCGGACATTCGCCAGCAGGTTTCCCGCACCGTCAAATAAGGTCAACGTGGTCAGGCCGGGGGCCTTACCCAAAACATAGATTGTCCGATCCGAAAGCGACGAAATATCAGCAATGCCTGCGTTGGCGATGCTGAGTTCCGCAAACGGTGTTTCGCTTTCTACTACGATTGCGCGGTTCATCGGCACGTCCAGCGTTTCAGCCGTGCCATTCTTAACCACGCGTAAAGTTTCAGCCCAGGCCGTGTGACCGACCGGACCAACTATAAGCGCCAACCCAAAAAGGGTTGCGCTGATCCAGGAACGTATTTTCATGTGACCTGCCTCTCCGATCACGCCTCGTTTTGGGTCTAATGCCCTATGTGTGACAACACTGCGCGAATTCCGAATTTATTGCAATAATCAAGGGTTTCTGGAATTTTCCTTATGTGGGTATTCCGCAACATGCAAAATGACACAAGCCGCGCATCTGGCGCGGCTTGCATCCGTAAATCTCTGATTTAACGTCAGTTTGTGCAGGGAATCGGAGTTTGTACGATCTCTGCGCCGCGTCGAATATTGGTGAAGCATTTTCTCTCCTCCGCCTCGACCGGAGCAGGGGCAGCCTCTTGGATATTCAGAAGTTTACGTTGGTCCACCTCAACTGCACCAGACACCGTGTCATCCTGCACGCCAACCAAGGCCAGCGATAGCCGACCGGTATTCTGCGCCTGTGCAAGGGCCGCGATTTGTTCCGGGGTTGCAGCCACTGTAACGGTACGGGCGATCGTTGCGCCGGTCAGATCTGATCCAGCGGTCTGGTCGACTGCGATCAGTTCGATATTGGTTTGAATCAGACGCGTGATTTCAGTGCCGCCGCCCTCATAGCTGCTGCTGACGGTTCCGGTCCAGTAGACATCAATATTGTCACCGGGGCGAAGAAAGCCGGACACACCGGATGCGACATCGACACTGATGGCGAAAGCGCGCATACCTTTTTCAAGTTGCGAGGTCAGACCCGCCGACTCTCCGGGTTTGGTGACTTTCACCTCCATCAGAGCTTCGTCCTTTTCCATGGTTCTCAGGACGAATCGGTCTCCGTTGGCGTTTTCAGGGAACAATACCGCCATGTCCACGAAGCTGCCTTCGGGGATTGCCTCGTCAGGCCAATTCACAATGCGCACGTCTTCTTCTGAAAGGCGTTCGCCGTATTTCATAGTCCGGTTGGATACAATAACGCCGGTAGTGCCGGCCAAAGCAGCGTTTTCCAGCGCCTCTTGCGCGGCCTTGCGTTCGGCGGCGAGTTGAGCCTGATGCTGAGCGATGTAATCGCGCGCCAAGTAGACGGCGCCCCCGGCCAAAGCCACCCCGATAATCAGGACAAGTCCAAATACTGCACGCATTTACGTCCCCTCGTATTACTCTCAATTCTGGTCAGTTCATCGCAACACTACGATGAAGCTTAAGTCTTCGTAATCGTAAATTGTGTCGAAAAGGGGGACAATCTTGATTAATTTCGTGATTGTAACGCTGCAACGGTTCAGCAACGATGCCCAGTCAAGGATCGGTGGTGCCGGAAAAGTCGAAATCAATCTGTTGGACTTCTACAGCTGAAACTGCGGCGCCATTCGCGTCACCCAACTCTCTTACCGGGTCACCTATGTAAAGCCCGATGAAGGTGCCGAATCCAACCATCGCAGCGGTCAGCACTACCCAGTCAACTGAAACTGCCCCATCTTCGTGCTTTGAGAAACTTATCAATCTGTTCAGCATAAGTTTACCACTATTGAATTACTTTTAAAAAAATGGGGTCAAGCCTGGAAAAGCATGACCCCACCATAGATTCTCGCGGCTACGGCTAATTTAGCCTTTTAGCCGATTATTGGCTGAAATCAGTGTCGATTGTCTGACTATCGGTAGTTGTTTTGACTGCAGTGATTTCGGCGCCGACGGACTGCGACAATTGCCCCGTGCCGGTTCCGATTGCGTTGTAAGCAACTGCGGCCAAGCCAACGATAGCTGCGGTCAGAACGACCCAGTCAACTGTTACGGCGCCGTCTTCGTCTTTGCGGAAGTTCTTGATGAACTTGATCATGTTACGTCCCTCCTAAAGGATCAAAAGTCTAATAAACCTCGGCGTCTTTACAGAGCTTTCTCTCTCAGTCCGCTCCCGACCCACTCGGTATGGCATTATGTTTGCCTGTCAGGCATGGCAGGAATTGGGCCAAACACCGTTTTTTTCCTTTCAGGATTAACTTTTTGGTAGGAATTTCCATAACCTGATGAAAATAAACAAATAAAAATTCGAAAGTGTTGGGGCCATCCTCTGTTGCCGATGTAAAATTGCGCCAAATGAGGCGAAATTGCCCCAATTCGGCGTGTTTCTCTGGCTTTACAACGGGATTCGCGCTTGAAATGGCGAAAAAGAAAAGCACGAGGCAGGCAAATGAAACTCCGGGACGCGATAAGCTGCGCCGGCATTTTGGCGTTTACGATGACAGGACCTCTGCCTGTCGTCGCAAACGAGATTGAGCCCAGAGGCGTTTACAAGAGAGTGAAGGCGCCCAAGCCGGGAACGACGCCCAGGATCACCATCCAGATTTCACCCGAGGAACACGCTGCAGCCCCCTTCGCGCCCAGCACGGGAACAGAGATCGTCATTCCCGAAATCATTGCGCGGACCAAGGTCGTTCCCCCATCTGCGCCCGACGCAGGAACAGGGGCCAAACCGGTGGGGTCTTACAAGGCCTTTTGGGACAAAATCTCTCCCGCAATGGCCGAGGCAGGTGCGTGGAGGTTGAATGCGGCCATAAATGCCCTGGCGGCCACGAACGTGGCCTCACCGCGGCTACAGACCCTTCAGAACATCGCGCAACAGCAGGGGGTCGAGATTCTACGCTCGACCGTGGGGACGAACGTTTCGCCTGCCCTGGTTCTGGCGGTGATCGCCGTGGAGTCGGCAGGTCGGGCGGATGCTGTAAGCCACGCAGGTGCGCAAGGCTTGATGCAGTTGATGCCAGCGACGGCCAAACGTTTTGGCGTGCGCGACAGTTTCCAGCCCGCGCAGAATATCTCGGGCGGGGTAAAGTACCTCAACTGGCTGATGGGCGAGTTCGGAAATGACCCGATCCTCGTGCTGGCGGGATACAATGCCGGGGAGGGCGCAGTGCGCAAGCATAGCGGCGTGCCGCCTTATGCCGAGACACGAGACTATGTGCCCAAAGTGCTGGCGGCTTTTCAGATCGCCAAAGCCTTGTGTTCAACCCCGCCCGAGCTGATTTCGGACGGCTGCGTTTTCCAGACCACAAACTGAAAAGACCCGCTAAAAAACAGCGGGCCTTCTTCAATTGGTATGGTCAGTTGACGATTGTGGCTTCGGTCGCCGCGCGCATCTCGTCCTCACTGACGCCATCAGCCAGTTGAACGATCTTGAGGCCACCCTCGACCACGTCCAGTACGCCCAGGTTGGTGATGATGCGATCCACAACACCTTTACCGGTCAGCGGCAGAGTGCATTCCTTCAGCACCTTCGAGTCGCCGTGCTTGTTCGTGTGATCCATTACAACGATCACGCGACCGACGCCAGCCACAAGGTCCATCGCGCCGCCCATGCCTTTGACCAGCTTTCCTGGGATCATCCAGTTGGCAAGATCACCTTTCTCATCCACTTCCATGGCACCCAGAATCGCGGCTGCGATCTTGCCGCCGCGAATCATAGCAAATGAGGTCGCGCTGTCGAAATAGGCCGTGCGGGCCAGTTCGGTGATCGTTTGCTTGCCCGCATTGATCAGGTCCGGGTCTTCCTCGCCCTCGAACGGAAAGGGGCCCATGCCGAGCATCCCGTTCTCGGATTGCAGCGTGATGTCCTTGTCACCCACATAGTTCGCCACCAGCGTCGGAATGCCGATGCCGAGGTTCACATACATACCGTCTTCCAGCTCTTGCGCCGCGCGGGCGGCCATCTGATTGCGGTCCCAAGGCATTATGCGTCCTCCTTCTTGCGGGTGGTGCGCTGTTCGATGCGCTTTTCATGCTCGCCCTGAATGATGCGGTGCACGTAGATGCCGGGCAGGTGGATTGCGTCGGGGTCCAGCGAACCGCGCGGTACGATCTCTTCAACCTCGGCGATGCAGATCTTGCCGCAGGTTGCAGCGGGAACATTGAAGTTGCGCGCGGTCTTACGGAAGATCAGGTTGCCGGTGTCGTCGGCTTTCCACGCTTTGACAATGGCCAGATCGGCAAAGATACCTTCTTCCATGATGTAGGTTTCGCCGTTGAAATCCTTGTGCTCTTTCCCGTCGGCGATCACGGTGCCCACACCCGTCTTGGTATAGAAACCAGGGATGCCCGCGCCGCCAGCGCGCATACGTTCGGCCAAGGTGCCTTGCGGGTTGAACTCCAGCTCTAGCTCACCGGCAAGATACTGACGCATGAATTCTGCGTTCTCGCCGACGTATGAGCTGATCATTTTCTTGACCTGCTTTGTTTGCAACAAAATGCCGATGCCGAAATCATCGACCCCCGCATTGTTCGACGCAAATGTCAGATCCTGAGCGCCTGATTCCTTGATCGCCTCTAACAGCAGTTCGGGTATACCGCACAGGCCGAAACCGCCCGCCGCAATCAGCATGCCATCCGTCAGCACCCCATCAAGCGCTTCGGTGGCATTGGCATAGATTTTCTTCATGGAAACTCCCCCAATGACGTGGTGATGGGCAGGTTGTGCCGCCACGTCTCGGGGAAGTCAACGAATCCAGGCCGGTGGTGGTATTTCTACCTAACGGCCCTTAGGTGGCCGCCTTCTTGGTTGTCTTCTTGGTGGTGGCTTTTTTCTTGGGCGCAGCCTTTTTCTTGGTTCCCTTCTTCGCGGCCCGTTCATTCACCAATTCGATGGCCATTTCCTGCGTTACGTCCTCGGGCTTGATATCCTTGGGGATCGTCGCATTGACCTTTTCCCATTTCACGTAGGGTCCATATCGCCCCTCAAAAACCTGCATAGCGCCGCCATCGGGGTGTTCGCCCAGATCTTTCAATGGCTTGGCAGCCTGTCCACGCCGCCCCGGGTTGGCGCGTTTTTCTGCCAGCAACTCAACTGCGCGGTTCATGCCAATCTCGAACACATCGTTGGGGTCCTTGAGGTTGGCATAGACCGGCTTGGCCTCATCGGGCAGTTGATGCATCAGATACGGGCCGAACCGTCCAAAGTTCGAGGTGATCATGCCTCCATCGGGATGCTCACCGATCTGGCGGGGCAGGGACAGCAACGTCAGCGCCTTGTCCAGATCCATGTCATCTTTGCTCCACCCACGCGGCAGAGACGCACGCGGAGGCTTTTTGTTTTCTGGTGTGGGCTCACCACGCTGCACATAGGGGCCGAAGCGACCGGACTTCAGCCAGATCTCATCACCTGCGTCTTCGCCCAGCAAACGCTCGTCCCCCTCGGCGCCTTCCCCTGCAATCGGACGTGTGTACGTGCATTCCGGATAGTTGCCACATCCCACGAAGCCACCGGTTCGTGAGGTTTTCAGGTGCAGCTGACCGACACCGCATTTTGGGCATATACGCGGGTCAGACCCATCCTCTCGTGGGGGATATAGCTGTGGGGCCAAAGCCTCGTCCAGCTTGCTCAGAACTTCGGAGATGCGCAGCTCAGACGTTTCGCCAATCGCGGCCGAGAAGTCGCGCCAGAATTTGCCCAGCAGGTCTTTGTAATCGCGGTCTCCGGCGCTGACATCGTCCAACTGTTCTTCAAGGTTGGCGGTGAATTCATACCCAACATATTGCCGGAAGAAATTCAGCAGGAAGATAGTGACGATCCGTCCTTTTTCTTCTGGAATCAGGCGGTTCTTGTCCTTGCGCACATACTCCCGGTCCTGGATCGTGGTGACGATTGACGCATAGGTTGAGGGGCGCCCAATCCCCAGCTCTTCCATCCGTTTGACAAGGGTCGCCTCAGTGTACCGTGGCGGTGGTTGCGTGTGGTGTTGCAGGGCCAGAACGGCCTCGTTGTCAGACAGAACGGCAGATTTGTCGTCTGCGGTCGCTTTGGCGAATTGGTCCCGCAATGAGGCTTTGGCGAAGGGGGCCGGATCACCTTGCATGATCTGCGGAAGGCGCTTTTCGTCATCATCGACAACGTCGTCGCGGCCTTCTTCGTAGACGCGCATGAAACCGTCGAACAAGACCACCTGACCCGTGGCGCGCAGGCCAACCTGACCGTCATCGCTGCCGATTTCAACCGTGGTTCTCTCAAGCCGCGCGGCGGCCATCTGGCAAGCGATAGTACGCTTCCAGATCAGGTCATACAGTTTACGCTGATCTTCATCTGTAACCTTCAGCGCCTTTGCATCGCGCGACATATCCGTAGGCCGGATACATTCGTGGGCTTCCTGCGCGTTCTTGGCCTTATTCTTATACATGCGCGGGCTGTCCGGCACGTACTCTGCGCCATAGCGGTCTTTGATCGCATCCCGGGCCGAGGCCACGGCCTCGGGCGCCATGTCAATGCCATCGGTTCGCATATAGGTGATGTAACCAGCCTCGTAGAGGCGCTGCGCCACCTGCATTGCGTGTCGCGCGCCCATGCCGAACTTACGGCTGGCCTCTTGCTGCAGGGTCGAGGTCATGAACGGCGCGCTGGGGTTGCGGGCGGCGGGTTTGGCCTCGACCGACTTTACGCTGAGCGCTCGGCTGGTGATGGCCTGTACTGCCAACTCAGCCTGGGTGGCATCCTTCAGGTCGTGCTTGTCCAGCTTTTTGCCTGCATAGGTGACAAGCCGTGCTTCGTAGGTCTGCCCGCGTGGTGTTTCAAACAACGCGCGGACCGACCAGTATTCAACGGGTTTGAACGCCTCAATCTCCATCTCGCGCTCAACAATCAAACGCAGACATACAGATTGCACGCGCCCGGCTGACTTTGCGCCAGGAAGCTTGCGCCACAAGACCGGAGACAGGTTGAACCCCACAAGATAATCCAACGCCCGGCGGGCCAGATAAGCCTCAACCAAGGGCATATCGACCTGACGCGGGTTTTGCATCGCCTCGGTTACTGCGTCTTTTGTGATTGCGTTGAACGTCACCCGACTAACAGGGGTATCTTTCTTGATTGAGCGCCGTTTGGTCAGTGCTTCCTGCAGGTGCCAACTGATGGCCTCACCCTCACGATCGGGGTCGGTGGCGAGGATCAGCGCATTGTCTTCCTTCAGGGCGTCCGCGATGGCTTTGACATGCTTGCGACTGTCATTTCCGACCTCCCATTTCATCGAGAATTCATGCTCAGGGTCGACGGATCCGTCCTTAGGCGGCAGGTCGCGCACATGGCCATAGGATGCCAAAACCGTGTAGTCGGGGCCAAGATATTTGTTGATTGTTTTAGCTTTAGCCGGGGATTCTACAACAACTACAGGCATTTAAGGGGAAACCTCGCTTAATTCAATGGGCGCCTTATGTGATGGTGCAAAATGTGTGGGGCAAGTGCGGATTGTCAATGCGTTCCTTTGAACACGCAGAATTCGAGGTGAATTCAGCGGTGTAGACGTAGCGGTTTGTACCGTAACTTGCAGCAGGTCCTGTTAGGCTGTGAGGGACAACAAGCCGCCGGGTTGGCGCTGGATTTGCCCGTCCAGTTCAAGATCGACCAGAGCCGGGCCAACCTCACCCGCCGTGGCCGCGATATCGCGGATCAGTTGATCTTCGGCAATGGGTGACGGACCCAGCCGGGACAATATCTCCCGATGTAATGCAGCGCCTGACAAAGCAGGTTTGGACGGCTCTGCCGGCTCGGTGGTGTCTAACAGGTCTGCTGGCTGCTGCGGCAACGCCTCGATCACGTCGTCAGCAGATCGCACCAGTGTTGCCCCATCGCGTATCAAAAGGTTACACCCTGCTGCGCGGGCGTCGAAGGGGTGCCCGGGCACGGCCAAGACCTCGCGGCCTTGGTCCAAGGCATCGCGGGCGGTGATAAGGCTGCCGGATTTTGCCGCAGCCTCGACCACCACAACCGCCTGAGCCAGACCCGAGATGATACGGTTGCGACGTGGAAAGTGCCGGGCCTGCGGATTTATCCCCATTGGTTGTTCCGACAGACGCAGCCCCGATTGCGCGATGTCTCTTGCCAGATCGGTGTTCTCCGCTGGATAAATGACATCAACACCGCCAGCCATGACCGCCACTGTGCCCGTACCTAGCGCCGCCAGATGCGCCGATGTGTCAATTCCGCGGGCCAACCCCGAAACTACAACAAACCCCTGTTTCCCAAGATCGGTCGCAAGACCGCGCGCCATTCGGGCACCCAACGATGAACAGTTTCGCGCCCCAACCATCGCGATAGACGGCTTGCGCAAAATAGACACATCACCGATCGCCCACAGCATAGGGGGGGCGTCGGACAGGTCACTCAGTTGATCAGGAAAATCAGCGGACCCAAGGCACAACAGCCGCGCATTTGCAGCCCTTGCAGCCTTGAGTTCCGCCTCAATCACGCCGGGCGGGCAAATTTCATACCCTTCAATTCCGGCAGCACGTGCCATTTCAGGCAGCGCGGCCAGCGCGTTCTGCGCCGAGCCATGTTCCCGCAGCAGCCGACGAAACGTAGCCGGACCAACCTTGCGCGAGCGCAACAGACGAAGCCAGGAAAACCGATCCTCTTCCGTGGTGGGTGGGAGTGTGGGGTGATAGGAAGAAAGCTGCTCTTCGGTCATCCGTTGCTCCGCCTGATTGCAGAACTGGTTTACGGCTTAGGAGGTTAACAGCTTGTGAATCCTCTCAAATTATTCGGAAATTTTCTTGAATTCCCCTGCTGATTTCACTTAAGCAACTAAGAAATAAAGATAAAAAAGTGGCGCCCACTTTGGGGGTTTCACAAGGTAGGCGCCATAATCCGCTACAAACTGCTGTAAGGAGTTAACCTAAGTATCCAGCCGATTCTGCTTAGGCAGCCGATCCGCCAACAGTCAGGCCATCTAGCAAAACGGTTGGCTGGCCGACACCCACCGGAACCCACTGACCGTCCTTGCCGCATGTTCCCATGCCCGGATCAAGCGCCATGTCATTGCCCAGCCCTCGGATGCGATTCAGTGCGGAGGGGCCGTCTCCAATCAGGGTCGCCCCTTTGACCGGGGCACCGATTTTGCCGTTTTCGACGCGATACGCCTCGGTGCAGGAAAAAACGAACTTGCCGTTTGTGATGTCCACTTGCCCGCCACCAAAGCCCACGGCCCAGATACCATCTTTTATGTCCGCGACCAGCGATGCCGGATCTGCATCTCCGCCCAGCATGACCGTATTCGTCATACGCGGCATAGGTTTATGCGCATAGCTTTGACGTCGCCCGTTTCCGGTTGGGGCCACACCCATTAGACGGGCGTTCTGGCGATCCTGCATATAGCCGGTCAGGATACCATCCTCGATCAATACAGTCCGCGAACTGGGGGTGCCCTCATCATCCACCGTGATCGAACCGCGACGATCTGCGATGGTGCCGTCATCCACGACGGTCACGCCTTTCGACGCAATTCGTTGCCCCATCAGACCCGCAAACGCTGAACTGCCCTTGCGGTTGAAATCGCCTTCCAGCCCATGGCCGATGGCTTCGTGCAGCAGGATGCCGGGCCAGCCAGGACCAAGTGCTACTTCCATCACGCCAGCTGGCGCAGGGACAGCGTCTAGGTTGACCAGAGCGATCCTCAGCGCCTCACGCGCTTTGTCTTGCCAGTCAGAGGGGTCGATCAGCCCATCAAGGCCGATGCGCCCACCCCCGCCAGCCGAACCGCTTTCCCTGCGGCCGTTCTGTTCCACGATGACCGAGATGTTCAGGCGGGTCATCGGCCGCACGTCGCGAACCATAACGCCATCTGGGCGCAGAATCTCGACCTCTTGCACGGCCGCTGCGATGGTTGCGCTGACTTGCACGACCCGCGGGTCCAGATCGCGGGCAAAGGCGTCGATCTCGCGCAGGGTCTCGATTTTAACTGGGAAGCTGGCGGATTCGATTGGGTCTTCGTCTGTGTACAGCCGGGTGTTGGTCGCGCGTGGCGCTTCGGCGAGCGTACCGCCACCGTCCCCAACAGCAAGCCGCGCCGTCTCGGCCGCGCGTTTCAGGGCGGGAATCGATACATCGGTGGAATGGGCGTATCCCGCAACCTCGCCCTGAACCGCCCGCAGGCCGAACCCTTCGGACGCGTCGTACGATGCGGCTTTCAACCGCCCGTCATCAAAGACCAGAGACTCGGATTTGCGCCGTTCGACAAA
This sequence comes from Ruegeria sp. YTSA135, assembly GCF_059610165.1. Classification (NCBI taxonomy): domain Bacteria; kingdom Pseudomonadati; phylum Pseudomonadota; class Alphaproteobacteria; order Rhodobacterales; family Roseobacteraceae; genus Ruegeria; species Ruegeria sp. YTSA135. The sequence continues at coordinate 160,935 of NZ_JBXWNC010000007.1, forward strand.
CAGCTCTCCGTCCTGGGCCCCGGCGGTGGCGGATTGCAAAACCGCAAGCGCTTCGTCCTTCGGAAGAACGCTTTCAAACGGTCGAAACGGGTTGTCGGGCATCACTTGGGGCCTTTCGGGTTTGATCCAGATCAAAAATAGCGTCTGTTTGACGCAAGCATTTTGCTTTATCTACCCGCCAGAATATGGTTTTTAACGCGGCCAAAGACAACGGGAGAGGTGCGACTGATTCACACCTTTTCGCAAAAGAAGCAAAGATCAAACGATCAGGACAGAACATGAAGAATGCTTTGATGCTTTCGGGGCTGCTGACAGCCCTCTCCAGCCTGCCTTCCATGGCGCAGGAGCTTGAGATTATTGGCAAGCCGGTCGATGGCGGACTGGGTTTCCAACCCGCCGCCACAAGCCTGGCAGAGGGTATTCAGCGGCTGGACGGCATGATTCTGGTGATCATCACAGCAATCTGTTTGTTGGTTGCCGCTCTGCTGGTTTACTGCATTGTGCGCTACAATCAGCGGGTAAATCCGACACCGGCGCGATTCTCGCACTACACACCGGTTGAAATCGCATGGACATTGGGCCCGATCCTTGTTCTCGTTTTTATTGGCGCCTTCTCGTTGCCGGTTCTGTTCAAGCAGCAAGAAATTCCCGAAGGCGACGTGGTTATCAAAGTGGTCGGCAACCAATGGTACTGGACCTACGAATATGTTGACCACGATTTTGCATTCGACAGCTACCTGTTGGGGCATCCGGCGACATTGGACGAGTCCGCTCGCCCGGCGGATGCTGACGTCACGCCTTTTGTTCTGGATGACGCGATGCGCGCAAAGCTTTCCGATGCCGGTTACAGTGATGACGAATGGTTGCTGGCCACCGACACAGCCGTCGTTGTCCCGGTCGGCAAGGTCATCGTTATGCAGGTCACGGCCTCGGACGTGATCCACTCTTGGACGATCCCGTCCTTTGGCGTGAAACAGGACGGTGTCCCGGGTCGTCTGGCTGAGTTGTGGTTCGAAGCCGATAAAGAGGGCATTTATTTCGGCCAGTGCTCCGAATTGTGCGGCAAAGACCATGCGTACATGCCGATCACCGTCAAAGTGGTCAGCGAAGACGCGTATGAACAGTGGTTGCAAGGTGCGATCGACGAATACGCAGGACTGCCGCAATCCTACCAAGTTGCTGCGAACTGATACGGGCTAAAGCCTGTTTCAAACATGACGCAGGTTGCGCGGAAACCGCGCAGCCTTCGCCGCAAAAGGACCTGAGATGACCGACGCAAGCATCAATGCCAGCACCGTTTCCGCGCAGCCCCGCGCGGATGAGGCAAGTTTTGGCGATTACTTTGCCCTGCTAAAGCCCCGGGTCATGTCACTGGTTGTTTTCACGGCTTTGGTTGGTCTGCTGGCAGCCCCGGTGCAAGTACACCCGTTTGTTGGGTTTTGCGCGATCCTGTTCATTGCCATTGGTGGCGGCGCCTCCGGTGCACTAAACATGTGGTGGGATGCGGATATCGACAAGATTATGAAGCGTACGAGGCGCCGCTCAATCCCGTCGGGCAAGGTTGACGCGGGCGAAGCCTTGGCGATTGGCCTGACGTTGTCGGGCCTATCGGTGATCATGCTTGGGCTGGCGACAAATTGGTTTGCTGGCGCCTTTCTTGCGTTTACTATCTTTTTCTACGTTGTCGTATACACGATGTGGCTCAAGCGTTTGACGCCGCAAAACATTGTGATCGGCGGAGCGGCAGGCGCTTTCCCACCTGTGATCGGCTGGGTTGCTGCCACCGGCTCAATGACGCTGGAGCCATGGCTGATGTTCGCGCTGACGTTCATGTGGACACCGCCACATTTCTGGGCACTGGCCCTGTTCATGCGGTCTGATTACGACGATGCCGGCGTGCCGATGCTGACCGTGACGCATGGTCGCCGCGCGACGCGCTGGCATATTCTGGTTTACACCGGCCTGCTTGCTTTGTTGGCGGTTGGGACGGCGTTCTCTGGCATTGGTGGGCCAAGTTATCTGTCCGTTGCGATTGTGATGAATGCTCTCTTCTTGCGCGGCGCATGGCAGATCGCGCGCCGGACCGAGGACGACTCGGAAGCCGATAACTTCAAGGCCGAACGCGCATTTTTCAAGTTGTCGCTGCTGTATCTGTTCCTGCACTTTGGTGCGATTCTGCTAGAGGCGCTGATAAAGCCTTATGGTTTGGGAGGTTGGTCATGAGTTTGCGCAAAAGCCATGAACTCCACCAGCGCCGGTTCAGCCGCAATTTGGGGGTCGGTCTGACGTTGGCGGCCTTCATCGTGATCATTTTTGGCCTAACCATCGTAAAGGTCTCGGGTACAAGCCTGGGTCTTGCAACGCAGGAGGTACAGAACTAATGGCATTGACCGGTCCGCAAAAAACGGTGGCGCAGACAGTCGGCGTGGTTGTTCTGATGGGCGGCTTGGCCTGGGCGGCGGTACCGTTTTACGATTGGTTCTGCCGTGTTACCGGGTTTGGAGGCACCACCGGGGTGGCAGCAGCCGCGCCCGAAGATATCCTGGACCGCAAGGTAACTGTGCGCTTTGATGCCTCGAAAGCCAAAGGCATGGCGTGGGAGTTCAAACCGGTCGAGCGCGAAATGGAAGTCCGCATCGGGGAAACCGGGCTGGCCTTTTATGAGGCGTACAACCCGACCGACCGCCCGATCGCGGGGCAGGCGTCATACAACGTCGCGCCGTATTCAGCGGGTGGCTACTTCCAGAAAATCGCCTGCTTCTGCTTTGAAGAGCAGGTGCTGCAACCCGGTGAGCGGGTGCAAATGCCGGTAACGTTCTTCGTTGATCCGGAAATGGTCGAAGACTTGGAAGCCAAGTATGTGCATACGATTACTCTGTCGTATACATTCTATGAAATTGACCTGCCCGAGGGCTACGCTGCCCTTGAAGCGCAGGCAGAATCAAACACGAACTAACGCCTGTAGGTGAGGGACGCTGATGGCACACGCAAAAAACCATGATTACCACATTCTGGCCCCATCGGTCTGGCCCCTGTTGAGCGCGGTCGCGGCTTTCGCGATGCTGTTCGGTGCCGTCCTGTGGATGCACGGAAATACCTCGTTCCTGTTCTGGGGCGGGTTTGTTGCTGTGCTCTACTGCATGTTTGCATGGTGGTCGGATGTGGTGGCAGAAAGCCGCGCAGGGGATCACACACCGGTTGTCCGTATCGGTCTGCGCTACGGGTTCATCCTGTTCGTGATGTCCGAGGTGATGTTCTTCTTTGCCTGGTTCTGGTCCTTCTTCAAGCATCGCATGTATCCGATGTATGACTATGCCGGTACAGAATACATCCAGCCGGATATCCATGCCGTTGATCCGTTCCACCTGCCACTGATCAACACGCTCGTCCTGCTGCTTTCGGGTTGCGCAATCACCTGGGCGCACCACGCGCTGATACATGACAATGACCGTAAGGCGTTGGTGAATGGTTTGGCAATTGGGATCGTTCTGGGCCTGCTGTTTACCTTCCTGCAAGCGTACGAATATTACGAGTTGCTGGCGCACGAAGGTTGGGTGTTTGGTGGCGATCAGTTCTACTCAAACTTCTTCATGGCAACCGGGTTCCATGGCGCCCACGTCATCATTGGGACGATCTTCCTGACCGTCTGCCTGATACGGGCGCTGCGCGGCGATTTTACTCCTGAAAAACACGTCGGTTTCGAAGCTGCGGCGTGGTACTGGCACTTTGTCGACGTTGTCTGGCTGTTCTTGTTCTTTGCTGTGTACATCTGGGGTCAGGCTCCGCTGATGTAACGCCGGTCAGGCTATCAAATTGTAAAAGCCGCCCAGGGGGCGGCTTTTTCGCTATACGGGGTGCAAGATTGCGCCCCATACAATTGCAAGGTTGCAATTGCGCCTTCGCTGACCTTAACAAGGCGCCGGTTCTAGTGCCCACCTGCAACCAAGCCCGAGCCCTATCATGCGTCGTATCCTTTTCCTATTAATCTTTGGAATTGCCGGTCTGGCAATTTTGCTGTCGTTGGGTGCGTGGCAAGTGCAGCGGTTGGCGTGGAAAGAGGGGCTGCTGACCGATATCGACGCGCGCATCGCAGGTGATCCGGTGTCTTTACCCGTTGCCCCGGATGCCGAAAACGACCGCTATCTGCCCGTCGCTGTTTCGGGGCAGATGCTACCGGGCGAGGTGCATGTGCTGGTCTCGGTCAAGCAGGTCGGGCCCGGATATCGCATTATCGCACCTTTCCTGACGGAGAATCGCACCATTCTGGTCGATCGCGGGTTCATTCCGACAACTGCGAAAGCTGCAAAACGTGAACTCGGTGAGATGGATTTGGTTGGTAACCTGCACTGGCCCGACGAGATTGACGGCTACACACCTGAGGCCGATCTTGACGACAATATCTGGTTCGCCCGCGATGTTCCAGCACTGGCTAACGCGTTGAGCGCAGAGCCGGTGCTGCTGATCGCGCGGTCCCGGACCGATCCAGGTATTACCCCGCTGCCTGTTGATACCGCAGGTATACCGAATGACCACCTGCAATATGCAGTGACCTGGTTTGGTCTGGCTCTGGTCTGGGCCGCGATGACCGTTTACTTCCTTTGGCGCAGCCGCGCCCCTTCAAAGAGTGAAGCGCAATGAAATACATCTCGACCCGTGGCCAAGCGCCTGAACTGACATTTGAAGAGGCGATGCTGACCGGGCTTGCCCGCGACGGTGGCCTGTATCTGCCCGCCGAGATCCCGGTGATGAGCAAGGGTGACATCGCCGCTTTGGCCGGTCTGCCGTATGAAGAGGTCGCTTTTCGCGTCATGTGGCCCTATGTCAGCGGGTCTTTCGGCGAAGATGAGTTCAAGGCGATCATTGCGCGCGCCTATGAAGGCTTTGGTCACGATGCCCGCGCGCCCTTGAAGCAGTTGAACGAAAACCACTTCTTGCTCGAACTGTTCCACGGCCCCACGCTGGCCTTCAAAGACTTTGCGATGCAACTGATCGGCCAACTGTTTCAGGTGGCCCTGAAGCGGCGCGGCGAGCGCGTCACGATCGTGGGCGCAACCAGCGGTGATACCGGGTCGGCAGCGATTGAGGCATTCCGGGGACTAGACGCGGTGAATGTGTTCATCCTGTTCCCACATGGCCGTGTCTCTGAAGTGCAGCGCCGTCAGATGACGACGCCAACGGACAGCAACGTGCGCGCTTTGGCCGTGGATGGTGACTTCGACGATTGCCAAGCCGCCGTGAAGGACATGTTCAACGATTTCGACTTCCGGGATGGTGTGAAACTGGCGGGTGTGAATTCGATCAACTTTGCTCGTGTGCTGGCGCAGGTGGTCTATTACTTCTCGTCCGCCGTAGCCCTTGGTGCGCCGCACCGCAAGGTCAGCTTTACCGTGCCGACCGGAAACTTCGGTGACATCTTTGCAGGCTACATCGCCAAGCGAATGGGACTCCCAATTGACCGTCTTGTCGTGGCCACCAATCAGAACGACATTCTGCATCGCTGCTTGTCGGGGCAGGGGTATTTCAAGGGCAACACCATCCCGTCAATAAGCCCGTCGATGGATATTCAAGTCAGTTCGAACTTTGAGCGCGCGCTGTACTATGCCTATGGCGAGGATGGCCGCGCCGTGGCGCAGTTGATGGATGAACTGAAAACTGGCGGTTTCACTGTAAGCCAGGGCGCGATGGAATCCCTGTGCGAGAATTTCGACTCGGGCCGCGTGTCCGAGGATGAAACGCTGGAGACGATCAAGCATACGCTGGCCCATAGCGCCGAGCTTGTGTGCCCGCATACGGCAGTTGGGATCAAGGTGGCCGAAGACCAGCGTGCCGCCGATACCCCGATGATCACGCTGGCCACAGCGCATCCCGCCAAGTTCCCCGCCGCGGTCGAGAAGGCGAGCGGTGTGCATCCGCCTCTTCCCTCTCGCATGTCTGATCTGTATGAACGTCCGGAACGGGTGACCCGCATCGCCAATGATCTGGGCACCATTGAGGATCATATCAAAGGGCATATCGCCGAGTGACTGTCAGACAAGACCAACTAAAAAACGGGTTTCGTATCGTCAGTGAACACATGCCGGGGCTGCAATCAGCGGCCATCGGCATATGGGTGACCGCCGGTGGGCGGCATGAGCGGATCGAACAGAACGGCATCGCGCATTTCCTAGAACACATGGCCTTCAAGGGCACAGCGCGCCGGACCTCGCTGCAAATTGCCGAGGCGATCGAGGATGTAGGCGGGTATATCAACGCCTACACGTCGCGTGAGGTTACTGCCTATTACGCGCGGGTATTGAAGGACGATGTTGCGCTGGCCATGGATGTCATTGGGGACATCGTTCTGAACCCGATCTTTGACCCGCGAGAGATCGAGGTTGAGCGCGGCGTGATCCTGCAGGAGATCGGTCAGGCCTATGATACGCCAGACGATGTAATCTTTGACTGGCTGCAAGAGCAGAGCTATCGCGATCAGCCGTTGGGCCGCACGATCCTTGGTCCATCTGAACGGGTCAGCGCCTTTTCCCGTGAGGACCTTTCAGCTTTCGTGGCTGAACATTATGGGCCCGAGCAGATGATCCTGTCGGCGGCTGGTGCCGTGGATCACGATGACCTCATGAAACTGGCCGAAGAGATGTTTGGCCATCTGCAACCGCGCAAGAGCCTGATCCCCGAAGCAGCCCGGTTTACCGGCGGTGAAGCCCGGCAAGAGAAAGAGCTGGAACAGGCCCATTTTGCACTTGCCTTCGAAAGCCCGGGCTATCGCGATGACGCGATTTACACCGCGCAGATCTATTCCACGGCCCTGGGTGGTGGGATGTCCTCGCGTCTTTTCCAAGAGGTGCGGGAAACGCGCGGGCTGTGCTATACGATCTTTGCGCAAACCGGTGCTTATGCCGATACTGGCACGACGACCATCTATGCGGGCACGTCAGCCGAGCAGGTCGAAGAACTGGCCACCATCACCATAGATGAAATGAAGCGCGCAGCCGATGACATGAGCGCCGAAGAGGTTGCACGCGCCCGCGCGCAGATGAAGGCAGGGATGTTGATGGGGCTTGAAAGCCCATCCAACCGGGCCGAACGTCTGGCGCGGCTGGTACAGATCTGGGGGCGGGTGCCGACACTTGAGGACACCGTTGCCAAGATCGACGCCGTCAGCACCGAAGACGTGCGCAACTTTGCGCAGGCAATGGCCGTTCAGGCTCCGGCAGCGTTGGCCCTGTACGGTCCGGTCTCGGGCGCGCCGACCCTGGAAAAACTGCAGGAGAGGCGCGCGGCGTGATGCTTCTGGGCAGACGCAAGCTGAAAATCGAAACCGCACGCCTGAGCTTGCGTCCGCCGGTCCATTCCGATTTCAATGAGTGGGCGGCGCTTCGACGCGCCTCGAAAGAGTTTCTGACCCCGTGGGAGCCGGTCTGGGCCAAGGACCACCTTAGCCGTAAGTCCTTTACCAACCGTGTTTACTGGGCGCAAAGGTCGGTGGCCAGCGGCACTGCGATACCTTTGTTTTTGTTCCGCCGCGAGGACGACGTGCTGGTAGGGGCCATCACCCTGGACAATATCCGCCGTGGTCCGGCGCAGGCCGGAACACTGGGCTATTGGACCGGCGAGGCCTACGCCCGCAATGGCTATATGCGCGAGGCCATCGGTGCGGTGGTGCATCACGCGTTCACCCGTCTGGACCTGAGCCGGATCGAGGCCGCTTGCCTGCCCGAAAACAAACCATCTCGGGGCTTGCTGGAACGGTCGAGCTTTAAATACGAAGGCGTTGCGCAGTCATATTTACAGATCAATGGCCGGTGGCGGACACATGTTCTATATGCGTGCCTGCGGTCAGACCGGCGCGGTAAGACGGACGCAGGGTAAGCCGGAATAGCGGATCTTTCCGCGATGCTGACCCTCTTTGGTAAAAGGTGCGCTTTCGTCTGAACAATAGACATGACTTAGTGATGTTCTGCGCTACACTCCGGTCATGCGTTGGTTTATAGCGGTACTTTTGGTGATTTCGGGCGGTGCCGCAGCGCAGGAGCGGCGGCCAAGCCATTGTATCGCTATCGCCGATGCCGCGCCCGGCATCGAGTATATCCACAAGGCCACGTGGACCGATCCAATCCCGGATTTCTCAGTCCGGATCAGCTACATTGCCCATGCCTCGTTTTTGATCCAGACGCAGGGTGGGTTGAACGCGGTCACCGATTTCACCGGCTTTATTGGCAGCGCTGACATGATCCCGGATGTGGTCACGATGAACCATGCCCACAGCACCCACTGGACTCCCAATCCCGATCCGACCATTCCACATGTGTTGCCGGGCTGGGGCGAATTCGGTCAAGGGATCGAGCATCACCTTGATTTGGGTGAAATGCTTGTGCGCAATGTCTCAACCGATATCCGGTCGCCCTATGGCGGGGTGGAAGAGCGCGGCAATTCGATCTTTGTGTTCGAGATTGAGGGAATGTGCATTGGTCATTTGGGGCATCTGCATCATGTTCCGACCGATGAGCAGTTCGCAGCCCTTGGCCGCTTGGACGTTGTGATGGCGGCGGTGGATGGGGGGACAACCATGCCCCTGCCAGACATGATTTCGGTGCTCAAGCGGTTGAAAAGCTCTGTCATCATTCCGATGCATTGGTTCTCGCAGTTTTCGCTCGACCGGTTTCTGGTCGATATCCGAAATGACTTCCCCGTCGAACGCAGCGGAGGCTCAGAGATCATCGTCTCTCTGCGCACGCTTCCAGACCGGCCTACAGTAGTTGTTCTAGAGCCGCGCTATCTGATTGACCTGGAATAGGGCTTGCCGGGGCGATCCGACTTGGGCAAGGAAAGGTCATGACACTGAATCCTGCTGATGAGAGCTTTGCCAGGCTGATCCGAGCCGAGCTGGGCGACGACATCCTACGTCCTGTGACAGAACGTTATCTGGAAGAACCGCGCCGCCGTTTTTCCGGCCAAGCGGCTGTTTTGGCTTTGCCGCGAACGGTCGACGAGGTGGCTGCGCTGGTCCGGTTGGCTTCACGTGAGCAGGTTGCGGTGGTGCCTTATGGTGGTGGAACTGGCCTTGTTGGCGGGCAGGTCATGTCAGATGGCCCTGTACCTATGGTGATATCGCTGGAGCGTATGACAGCGATCCGCGCAGTCTACCCGTCTGAGAACATACTGATCGTCGAAGCCGGTGCTATTCTGGCCGATGTGCAGGCCGCAGCAGAACAGGTCAACCGATTGTTCCCTCTGGCGCTGGCTGCGCAAGGCTCATGCCGGATTGGCGGGAACCTTGCGACCAATGCGGGCGGGGTGAATGTGCTGCGCTATGGCAATGCACGCGATCTTTGTTTGGGTCTAGAGGCAGTTCTGCCGAGCGGCGAGATTTGGCACGGGCTAAGCCGTTTGCGCAAGGACAACACCGGCTATGATTTGCGCAACCTTTTGATCGGGGCAGAAGGCACGCTGGGGATCATCACGGCGGCCTCTCTCAAGCTGTTTCCACAGCCTGAAAATGAGGGGACAGCGATGATACAGGTCCGCTCTCCCGAAGCGGCAATCGCGCTGCTTGCGTTGGCGCATGAACAGCTTGGCGATGCCGTCAGCACGTTTGAATTGATCCACAGGCAGGGTTTGCAATTCCTGACCGAGGCGCTGCCGGATGTACGCCAACCTTTCGCCACGCAGCCCCAATGGTGCGTATTGATCGAACTGGGGTTGTTTGCGGGGCAGGCGCCCATGGACGCGTTGGAAAAACTCTATGTTGCGGCAGAGAAAGTAGAGCTTGCTGGCGATGCGGTCATTGCGCAGAGTGAGGCTCAACGCGCTGATCTGTGGGCCGTTCGTGAACGCATCCCCGAGGCAAACCGATTGATCGGATCCGTCTCCAGTCATGATATCTCAGTGCCGATTTCGTTGATACCTAAGTTCATCGAACGTGCGAATGAGATGGTGGCCGCGTTGGGCCCGTTCCGGGTCAATTGTTTTGGTCATGTGGGCGATGGTAATCTGCACTACAATGTTTTCCCGCCCAAGGGCCATGAACGGTCAGAGTTCGATAGCCAAAGACAAGTGGTCAAGCGCAGCGTGCATGATCTGGTCAATGCGTTCGGGGGATCAGTCAGTGCAGAGCATGGCGTCGGCCGTTTGAAAGCTGACGACCTTGAGAGATACGGCGATCCGGCAAGAATGTCCGCAATGCGCGCCATCAAAACCGCGCTGGATCCGTTGGGGATAATGAATCCGGGCGCGGTTTTGAGGTCTTAAGCGCGGCCCGGCAAAGCACGAGCCACGCCAAAGATTTTACGACTCTGGCAAGATCACTTTGTCGATCACGTGGATCACGCCGTTCGATGTCTCGATATCGGCCTGTACGACCGACGCATCGTTGACCATCACACCGTTATCCAGATCAATCGTGACGTTGCCACCCTGGACGGTGGCGGCGGTCATGTCATCGGACAGGTCGGTGGACATGACTTTGCCCGGCACGACGTGGTAGGTCAGAACAGCGATCAGCTGGTCTTTGTTCTCGGGCATCAACAGCGACTCAACCGTACCTTCAGGCAGAGCTGCAAATGCTTCATCGGTGGGCGCGAAGACGGTGAACGGGCCTTCGCTCTTCAGAGTATCGACCAGCTCAGCAGCTTGAACGGCAGCGACGAGCGTTTCAAAGCTGCCCGCGTCAACTGCGGTATCAACGATATCTTTCTTGCCACCTGCGAATGCGGTAGTTGCGATCAGTGCGCCGGCCACGCCGGCAATTGCGAGTTTGCGAAACATGATAACAGGTTCCCTTTTTGGAATGCCAAAAGTGGCATCGAACCTTTTACGTCCCGATATCGCAACAAGATCACTGAATATTTGGATATTTGTATATTGACGAAAGTTAAGGCCGCGCTAAGCCTGCGCCGCATGGAATTTCCATTCACGTTTTTGTGAATATTCGGCCGTCAAAGACCTTCGAATTCACACAGGATGTGCACGTCCATACCCATTTCTTCGAGTACTTTGCGCCCCCCCAGCTCTGGCAGGTCTATGATGAACGCGCAAGATACGATCTCACCACCCAGTCTTTCGATCAGCTTGATGCCGGCTGCTGCGGTGCCCCCAGTCGCCAACAGATCGTCGACCACAAGGATCTTCTCGCCTGGCTGAATGGCGTCATCATGGATTTCAACGATGGCCTCGCCATATTCGAGCTTGTAGTCTTGGCTGATAGTGGTTCCGGGTAACTTACCTTTTTTGCGGATGGGAACAAAGCCGACGCTCAACTGATGCGCAATGGCCCCGCCGAGAATGAAACCACGAGCTTCAAGGCCGACAACTTTGTCGATCTGCTCACCAGCGTAGGGGTGCAGCATTTGGTCAATCGCCATGCGAAATCCGCGCGGGTCGGCGAACAGAGTTGTGACATCCCGGAACATGATCCCTTCGTGCGGGAAATCAACGATGGTACGGATGTAATCCTTGACCGACTTGCTTCTGGACATGGCCAACCCCTTTGACGTCAAAACACGCGGGCGTGTTTGGCCTATCGGGGTCGGTCATGCAAGCAGAGTTTCGTGCCGCTTCACTTGCGGCGTTGCGGAGAAGCCTTTGGCAATCCGTGATAGCGATACAACGCGGCAGGGAGCCACGAGAGATGCGGTTTACGCCAATTGCGTTGATCTCGCAAAAGAAATGCCTGAGCAGCATGAAGGTTCATTGCCATAATCCTATTTTTGTTGTTAGTTGCTCGATATCTACAATTTCTATGCTGTGTATATACATTGCATTGGCATTTGATTCAAGTGTTTGGCGGGGAAAAGGCACGTGGGAAAGAAAGACGGCAAGGGGTCTACCAAGAAAAACAGTCAGTTGGTCTTGCGTCTGGACAAGGATGAGCGCGACGCGTTTGTTGAACTGTGCAAAGAGCTGGACACTTCGGCCGCGCGGGAAATCCGGCGGTTTATCCGCAGCTTCATGAAGGAAAACGCCGAGGAATAAGCCTTTACGCAGGGCGTCGCAAAACTGCGGTGGCTATACCCATTCCAATCAAAGTCAGCCCTCCGAACCGGGTGAGAGCCGAAATGACACCGGTGCGCCCAATCATTTTGCGAAGCCTGTCGGCGAGCAAAGCGTAAGCCAGTGCATTCAACCATGCCAGAGCAACGAAAGACGCGATCAGGATGGTGAATTGCGGACCCAGAGGTTCCGCCGGGCGCAGAAATTGCGGCACGAATGCGATGAAGAACGCGATGGATTTGGGGTTCAGCGCAGTCACGGCTGCAGCGTGTCCAAATACACTTTGTGCAGTCACATCCTGCCCTGTCTCTAGTGTCTGTAAACCGCTTGAGGGTGCGCTGCGCAGCAGTTTGATGCCAAGCCATACCAAATAGGCCGCGCCCACCCATTTGAGCACCGAAAACAGGGTGGCCGATGCCAGAACCAGCGCCCCCAACCCCAGCAACGAGGCGGTCATAGCCACAAGATCCCCCAGCGCGACCCCCGTGGCCGACGCCACCGCAACGCTGCGCCCCTTGGACAAGGCATAGCTGAGCACCAGCAGAACGGTCGGTCCCGGTATCAACAACAGGGCGGTGGATGCGGCCATAAAGGCCAGCCAGAGGTCAAGAGACATATGATTTCCTGTATAGCTCAGGCGATTACCAAGCCCCGGCTGTGCGCGCAGGTCAAGAAATTCTTACGGACTGGGCTGTTCAGATGCGGGGACTCCAGAGCGCGGCTTTGGCTCTTGCCCAGATATTGCGCGTCTCCGGGCGTTGTTTCACATCCCACTCGATCAGACAGTTCCGCCGCATTACTACGTGGTGCAGCGGAAAAGTCAGTTAGCACGGTTCAGTTGCACACATGGAGTCGTGCAGGGATTTCTTGGCCAATAATCGGTTTAAAGAACCCGCCCTGCGACGGCGTCAAGCTTGGCCAGCAACGCAGGGTCGCGTTTTTCGGGTGCTGTGAGGATCGCGTATTCAAGTGCCCGGTCGCAACCATGGGGGCAGGGCGCGCGGTCTTGCCCCAAAAGCTTGGGCAGACCTTTGACCAGCGCCCGGCCTTTTTCGGCGTTGCCGGTCAGGGTCGCAATGATCGAGGTCACGTCAACCTCGCCATGGTCCGGGTGCCAACTGTCATAGTCTGTGACCATTGCGATTGAGGCAAAACAAAGCTCGGCCTCGCGGGCCAGTTTGGCTTCGGGCATATTGGTCATACCGATAACGTCGCACCCCCATTGTTCCCGGTACATTTTGGATTCCGCCAGCGACGAGAATTGCGGCCCTTCCATCGCCAGGTACGTGCCACCGCGATGGATTGTGATCCCCGCAGCCTTGCCCGCTGTTTCACACGCATCGGACAGGCGCGGGCAGGTCGGATGTGCAACGCTGACATGCGCAACGCAACCGGTGCTGAAAAAGCTTTTCTCGCGCGCAAATGTCCGGTCAATGAACTGATCCACGATCACGAAATCACCCGGCGCCATCTGTTCGCTGAACGATCCACAGGCGGACACGGAAATCACATCCGTTGCCCCCAAGCGTTTCAATGCGTCGATATTGGCGCGATAGGGGATTTCGGTCGGCGAATGCACGTGGCCACGGCCATGGCGCGGCAGGAACACCATTTCCACACCGTCCAGCGTACCAGTCAGGATCTGATCCGAAGGATCACCCCAAGGCGTTTCCACTGTGACCCAGTCCGCATTCTCTAACCCGTCGATGTCATAAATGCCTGATCCACCGATGATTGCGATCTTGGTCTGCGTCATGGTTATGCTCCGCTTGAAAAATCTTGTTGGACCTGTCTGCGGGGCGGCAGGGGATTTGGCAAGTGGGTTCAACGGTTTGTGTTGATTGTCTGCCCGGTATGCATTTGACGCATAGCAGGGTCCCGCGAAACGCGGTATCGCAGGCCTGTCTTGGCCGTTAAAAGACCCCTTTCGCGCGCACCCAACAGACCGACAGGACCGATCTATGCCCCGAGCCATGCTGGCCAGTTTTGCCAACCGTATTGCCAAACCCGACTTTCGTTGGGTGCCGGACGAAGGGCTGACCGTGTCGCGGCTGCGGATTGAGCTGTTGTCTGGCCTAACCGTTGCGCTGGCTCTGGTGCCCGAAGCGGTGGCCTTCGCCTTTGTTGCCGGGGTGCACCCGCTTGTCGGTCTTTATGCGGCCTTCATGGTCGGGTTGATCACCGCGCTGATCGGTGGGCGCCCCGGCATGATTTCGGGTGCGACCGGAGCTTTGGCCGTGGTGATGGTGGCGCTGGTGGCAGAGCACGGGGTCGAATACCTATTCGCTACCGTTGTGCTTATGGGTATTCTTCAGTTGATCGCAGGTGCGATGCACTGGGGGCGCTTTATCCGACTGGTACCGCATCCGGTGATGCTGGGCTTTGTCAATGGGTTGGCCATTGTGATCTTTCTGGCGCAGATGGGCCAGTTCAAAGTCCCCGGAACAATGGAAAACACCGGGCATGGCGTCGGGGGCGGTGAATGGCTGTCCGGAATACAGCTTTACACCATGCTGGGGCTGGTGGCGCTAACCATGGCTGTGATCTGGATCATGCCGCGCTTCACCCGCATCATTCCCGCGCCTTTGGCCGGCATTCTTGTTGTGGCTGCGCTGGTGATCGGCTTTGGTCTGGATGTGCCGCGTGTGGGCGATCTGGCCTCGATCGAGGGTGGGTTGCCGCCGTTCCACATTCCGATGGTGCCGCTGAACTGGGAAACTTTCGAGATCATTCTTCCTTATGCCGTCATCCTGGCCGCGATTGGCCTGATCGAATCCCTGCTGACCTTGAACCTTGTGGGTGAAATCACCGGAAAGCGCGGCGGAGCTTCGCAGGAATGTATTGCTCAGGGTGTTGCCAACGTTGCCACCGGTTTCTTCGGCGGCATGGGCGGGTGCGCGATGATCGGCCAGTCGATGATCAACGTGAAATCCGGTGGCCGCACCCGTATCGCCGGGATCGCAGCGGCGCTGTTCCTGCTGATCTTCATCCTGTTCGCCTCACCCCTGATCGAGCAGATACCGCTGGCCGCTCTGGTTGGGGTAATGTTCATGGTTGTGATCGGCACCTTTGCCTGGAACTCATTCAAAATCATGCGCAAGGTGCCCTTGATGGATGCTTTCGTCATTGTACTGGTCACCGTGGTGACGGTAATGGAAGACCTTGCAGTTGCTGTGGTCGTGGGCGTGATCGTGTCGGCGCTTGCTTATGCGTGGAACAATGCCAAGCGCATTCACGCGATTACGCGCAGTTCCCAGACCGAGAAGGGAGCAAAAGTCTATGAAATTCAGGGGCCTTTGTTCTTTGGCTCATCCGATGGGTTTGTTGAGCTGTTCGACGTGCCCAATGATCCTGAAACGGTAATCGTGGACTTTGCAGAAAGCCGGGTTGTAGACCAGTCTGCTTTGCAAGCTATTGAAAATGTTGCTACCAAATACGAAGAAGCCGGCAAGCGCGTCATGTTGCGCCACCTCAGCCGGGATTGCCATAAACTGCTGAATAAGGCAGGGCATCTGATGGTCGATAGTGACGATGACCCGGACTACGAATTGGCCGTAGACTATTCTGTGCGCACCGGAATCCTGGGCGGGCACTAACCTAAAAAGCGGCCAATTCGGCCGCTTTTTTAGTTGGGGGCAAGCCTTTCTAACTCGTCGATATGGGCGGACAGCAGTGCGCTCTCTGCTTGTGCAATCACGTCTGCGGGCCAATCCCACCAGTGAAGGGCCTCCAGTCTCTGTATGGTGTCGGCATCAAAGCGAAGGCGGCGAACCTCTGCGGGATTGCCTGTCACAATAGCGTATGGCGGAATGTTGCCCCGAACAACGGCGCCTGCACCGATTATTGCGCCATTCCCGATCCTTGCGCCCGGCAGGATCAATGCACCGTATCCGATCCAAACGTCGTTTCCGACAATCGTGTCGCGCGTATCTGGCTGAAATCCGGCCATGTTCTCAGGGTCAAACACCGGAAACGGAAAACTTGTCAGCCCGTCCATCGCGTGATTGGCCGATGCCGTGATAAAGCGTACCCCGTGCGCGATTTGGCAGAACTTGCCCAGCACAAGTTTTTCCCGCGAAAACGGGAACAAATATGGTGCCAACCGCGAGGCCCAGTCATGGGGTGCATCAAAGTCCGAGGCATAGGTGAACGCACCGGCCTGAAACCGCGGATGGTCGATGGCCTGTGACAAAAACACCATACCCTCATGGTCAGACCCATCGGGAAGCGTGATTGGATATCTGCGCGAAGGGTCTGGCAGAGGCATCAGTCGTCTGGGCGCGCAAGGCTGAACACGTCCGTGACAACCGAGTAATCCCGGTATCCCAGTCGCGCCAGCGGGTTAAAAGTTGTGACGTCGAACTTTCCGTCGCGCAGGTGATCGTCGTGCAAATGCACGCCCGTGACTTCGCCAAACACGACTCGGTTGGCTTCACCGGGAAGGGTGACGATCTTGGTCAGTTTGCATTCAAGCGCCGCCGGGGCACCTTGGACGCGGGCACAGGGAATCGTTTCGCATTCGATCGGCGTGAGGCCCGCGTGTTCGAATTCATCGCTATGTTTTGGCAGCACCGCCGAGGTTGCATTCATCGCATCGCGGTGCGCATGGGCAACCACATTTACGCAGAATACGCCGGTTGCTTCGATGTTGGCGACGCTGTCTTTTCCGCCATCCTGATCCTGCTTGGCCCCGGTCGACGCGAACATCACCTGCGGCGGTGTGTAGGCGACCGCGTTGAAAAACGAGTACGGGGCCAGATTGTTGACCCCATCCGGGCTGCGCGTCGATATCCAGCCGATCGGACGCGGGGTGACGATGGCGTTGAACGGGTTGTGCGGCAGGCCGTGGCCGTCTTCGGGGCGGTAGAACATTCACATCTCCAAGCGTTTGCCCAAGGCCTACCGAAGTGTTAGGGCGAAGGCCAGCAAGTAAAAAGAGGTCGGGGTGCAGCAGTTGGGGATACGTCCGGAAGAGCCGGACGATTGGTGGGAGGTCGAGGCGCTCTATGACCTGTGCTTCGCGCCCGGGCGCGAAGCACTGTCGTCGTACCGCCTGCGCGATGATGTGCCACCCGTCGACGGCTTGTCCCTGGTGGCGCGGGATGGGCAGGGCATTCTGGCCGGCGCGATCCGGTTCTGGCCGGTTCATGTCGGGGGTCACGATGCGCTGCTGTTGGGGCCGGTTGCCGTACACCCCACACATCAGGGCGAAGGGCTGGGTGGATACCTGATCCAAGAAGGCCTACGTGCTGGGCGCGCGCTGGGTTGGACCCGCGTTCTACTGGTTGGTGACGCGCCTTATTACAAGCGGTTCGGGTTCTCACGCCTCAGCGGGGTTGAGATGCCACCGCCCACAAATCCGGATCGCGTTCTGGGGTTGGAATTGACCCCCGGCGTTTGGGAGGGTGTGCATGGTCCCGTGACCTGCTGGAGCCGCTGAACTATTGAAACCCGAACCGTGAATCCCGATGTCTTACGGGCAGGAGGATCGCTATGCAGGACGTCGCGCTCGTCGAAGAACTGGATGCCGAGGCTGAACTTGAACGTTTGGCCGGGTACTACCGGTCTGCCGGAGGGTCGGGCGTCAAGCTGCTGAATAGCCTAGGCGGTTCGGCCGAGTCCCTTTTGGATCAATTGCCGGAGCCAATCAGGCAAGGCCTGACCGGTGCCACAGAACACGCACTGTGGCTGGCGATGCACGCAGCTGAAACCTCGCGCCGGGCGGTGCCGGATCAACACCCCTGGGTCAACACCGCGCTAACCACGGCGATGGGGGCTGCTGGCGGACTGGGCGGTCTTTCTACCGCTCTGATGGAGTTGCCAGCGACCACAGCGATGCTGTTGCGCGCGATACAAGGCGCAGCCGCGCGCGAGGGGTTCGATCCCTCAGAAGAGGGCGTGAAATTCGATTGCGTTGGTGTTTTGTCCGCTGCAGGGCCGCTGTCTGACGATGATGGCGCAGATCTGGGGTTCTTTTCGGTTCGTCTGACCGTGACCGGACCTGCCGTGCAAAGATTGATTTCAGCGGTTGCGCCGCGGCTGTCTGTGGTACTGGGGCAGAAACTCGCGGCGCAATCCGTTCCCGTGTTGGGGGCGATTGCGGGTGGTGGAGCTAACTATGTCTACACACGCTATTACCAGCAGATCGCTCGCGTCCATTTTGGGCTGCGCCGATTGGCGATAGATGCCGATATCCCGCATGAGGAATTAGTGCGCAGACTATCGGCGCGCATGTAAGCCCCTGACAAACAGTTGGAACAGGGCGTGCTTATATGGTATGTTGGTTCCGTAACCTCGCTAAATAAGCGAATAATTCGCGGGAAGCAGGCAAGAGTACCGTAGAAAGGCAGCAAAGCGTGATCGATGCAAAGCTTGCCCCCCATGTTTCGCGGAAGGCCCGGCAGATGCCGGTTATCCAGCAATCTGCTGCGCTTTGCTATCGCATCATGCATGGGCGGCCCGAGGTGTTGCTGATCACCACTCGGAAGTCGCGGCGTTGGATCATACCAAAAGGGTGGCTGATCAACGGCCTGACGCCTTTTGAAACTGCGCAGCAGGAAGCCTGGGAAGAGGCGGGGATACGGGGTCAATGCGACGTTCGGGCTGTGGGGCAGTTTCTCTACCAGAAACGTCACCCGAAAAGGGGTGCTGTGATGTGCGTCGTGGACGTTTTTCCATTGTTTACGACATCTGTTGCGGCGCGCTTTCCCGAGTGCAAGCAACGGCAAAGAAAGTGGTTTTCGCCCAAGAAAGCCGCCTTGCAGGTCAATTTGTCTGAACTGGCAGGATTGTTACGCGGGATCGAACGCGTTCATCACTGATGTGCTTCTTCTGGGGCTTGATATTGCATTAACCGTAGGTATCTATCTATCAACCGACAATTGGACGGATCATGATTCAATACGCGTTGAAATGCAGCAATGGCCACACTTTTGACAGTTGGTTTCAATCGGCGGCCGCTTACGACAAACTGGCATCAGCGGGCATGGTGACATGCGCCGTGTGCGGTTGTGACAAGGTTGAAAAGGCGATCATGACGCCGCGTGTTCGCCCGGCCCGTAAAGCCGAGGCGCAGATGCCCGCGCAAAAGCCTGAGGCAAACAGTATCGATATGGCCGCACCTTCACCGGACGTGGAAAAGGTCATTGCCGAATTGCGCCGTAAGGTCGAAGAGAACTCGGACTATGTCGGCAAGGACTTCGCGAACGAAGCGCGCAAGATTCACCTGGGTGACGCGCCCGAGCGTGCAATTTATGGTGAGGCCAATCCGGAAGAGGCGAAAGCTCTTATTGAAGATGGGGTGCCTGTGGCACCGCTGCCTTTCATTCCCAGTCGAAAAAGCAACTGATCAGCATTTTCAGGGTCAAGGGCTCCGGTCTTAAAACTACCGAACACGAGCGCGCACTGGGATCTGAGGCAATCGATCCGACAGAATACTTGGCTAGCGCGGCGAAGGTTCTTATTTACCCTTTCGGCGTCTGATCATTTGCACCGCATCCGAAATGGCCGCCCCGCGCTTATTGGCGTTTCAACGCAGCCGTTGGCACTTCGTACACCTCGTCGGGGTCGATGAAGATCACCGTCATATCCCCGCGTGTTTCATGGCTGAGATTCGAAGGCGAACTGCTGGAGGTCGGCACGCCATCGCTGAAATAGATGCTGCGCACCTCGCCAGCCCCCAATGCGACGGCCAGAGTTGTTGTGCCATCGTCGTGGTGGCGCAATTCGGCGTGGCAACTGGCCAACGGTGCCCCGCCTGAGGCGCAGGGTACAGTGCCCAAAGCATTTTTGCCGTCTGTGGCGGCCAAGGTGGACTCCTGCGCAATCGCAGGAGAGGACAACAGGATAACAGCGGCGATAACAAAGCGGAGCATGGAAAACCTCGTGGACAATAACGGCCCAAAGCTGACACCCATGCAACCGGATGTAAAGCGAACGCATACAGCCTGCCGGGCAGCTTTGAACCCTTGCCCTTGTGGTCCCCCTCGCATAAGACGCACGGGATCTGAATTCCAAGGCGCGGAGAAACCACCCCCATGCCCCTACTCGTTATGAAATTCGGTGGCACATCGGTTGCCAATCTTGACCGCATCCGCCGCGCGGCCAAACGTATCGGTGTTGAGGTGGCCAAAGGGTACGACGTGATCGTCATCGTCTCGGCCATGTCTGGAAAGACGAATGAGTTGGTGGGCTGGGTAAACGAGACGTCACCGCTGTTCGATGCGCGGGAATATGATGCTGTCGTATCCTCGGGTGAGAATGTGACCGCTGGTCTTATGGCATTGACGTTGCAGGAAATGGATGTTCCCGCACGCAGTTGGCAAGGTTGGCAGGTGCCGCTGTTGACTACAAGCGCCCACAGTCAAGCCCGGATTGAGGATATCCCGACCCAGAACCTGAACCAGAAATTCGGTGAGGGTATGAAGGTCGCAGTTGTCGCCGGGTTTCAGGGCATCAGCCCCGAAGGCCGCATTACGACGCTGGGACGGGGCGGGTCGGACACCACGGCCGTGGCATTTGCTGCTGCCTTCGGGGCCGAGCGCTGCGATATCTACACAGATGTGGATGGCGTCTATACCACCGACCCGCGTATTTGCGAAAAAGCGCGCAAGTTGGACAAGATTTCGTTCGAAGAGATGCTCGAACTTGCCTCGTTGGGGGCGAAGGTGCTGCAAACCCGCTCAGTCGAGCTGGCGATGCGGTATAAGGTGAAACTGCGCGTTCTTTCAAGTTTCGAGGAACAGACCGATGAGGCCGGTACGCTGGTCGTTGACGAGGAGGATATCATGGAATCCAATATTGTGGCCGGCGTGGCCTATTCCCGCGACGAGGCCAAAATGACCGTCGTATCGGTGGCGGACCGTCCGGGTATCGCTTCGATCATTTTCACGGCGCTCAGTGATGAAGGTGTTAACGTGGACATGATCGTTCAGAACATTTCGGACGAGGGACGCACGGACATGACGTTCTCGTGCCCGACCGATCAGGTTGCCCGTGCTGAAAAAGCGCTGCTGGCGATCAAGGATGCGGGTGGGCTGAACTATGCCGAATTAGTTGCCGATACCGATGTCTGCAAGGTTTCGGTCGTGGGCATCGGCATGCGCTCGCAATCCGGTGTGGCGGCCAAAATGTTCAAGGTACTCTCGGATGAGGGGATCAACATCAAGGTCATTACAACCTCTGAGATAAAAATTTCCGTGCTTGTGGACAGGAAATACATGGAACTTGCTGTTCAGGCGCTGCATGATGCGTTTGAATTGGACAAGGCGGCCTGAGCATTTCAGCCAAGGATCTCGCCTGACGCACTAATTTGGTTGGGCTATGGTGGACGGCACCGAAACAGAATCCCGTAAGCTGCTTGGGCGGTTGCGCGAAGAGATGGCGAGCGAGGCCGCCGGTCAGGAACGTCTTGACCGGATTACGAACCTGATCGCGGACAGCACGCGGCGCGAAGTCTGCTCAATCTATCTGTTCCGGGATGAAGAAACACTGGAACTTTGCGCCACCGAAGGTTTATCTCCAGCGGCGGTGCACAAAACCCGCATGCGTCTGGGCGAAGGCCTTGTGGGACGGGTCGCGAAATCCGGCGAAGTCGTGAACACCGCGGATGCCCCATCTGCCAAGGGGTTTCGGTTCATGCCGGAAACGGGTGAGGAGAAATACTCATCTTTCCTCGGCGTACCGATTCAGCGACTTGGACAGAAACTGGGTGTTTTGGTGGTTCAATCGCGCGAGGCGCGGGAGTTTACCGCTGATGAGGTCTATGCGCTGGAGGTGGTTGCCATGGTTCTGGCCGAAATGGCCGAACTAGGTGCCTTTGTCGGCGAAGGTGCTGCCCTGTCGCCCCTGCACCAGCAATCCGTGCTTTTACGTGGTGGACCGGCGCAAGAGGGATCGGCAGAAGGTCATGTCTGGCTGCACGAGCCGCGCGTCGTCGTCACAAACCCGATTGCCGAAGATCCCCACCGAGAACGCGAACGTCTGTCCGAGGCGGTCGAAGAGTTGCGCGTGGGTGTCGACAAGATGCTTGAGATTTCACAGGGCGGTGATTCCGAGCAGCTCAAGGTGCTCGAAGCGTACAGGATGTTCGCCAATTCCAAGGGTTGGATGCGCCGCATGGAAGAGGATATCGCCCTTGGCCTCAGCGCCGAAGCTGCTGTGGAAAAAGAACAGTCGCAGGCGCGCGCTCGAATGGGGCAGGTTACGGACCCATACCTGCGCGACCGTCTTGCGGATCTGGATGATCTCAGCAACCGTTTGCTGCGCATCCTGACCGGACAGGGAAAAACCGACAGTGCCGACCTGCCGCCTGACCCGATCCTTATTGCGCGGAATATAGGTCCGGGCGATTTGCTGGAATATGGCCGGTCTCTGAAGGGGATCGTGCTTGAGGAAGGCTCGGTCGGAAGCCATGCAACAATTGTGGCGCGGGCGTTGGCGATTCCGCTTGTCGTCCATGTGGGCCGCATCACGACCGAGGCGCTGAACGGCGACCACATTCTTGTCGATGGGGATGAGGGCGTGGTGCATCTGCGCCCCGAAGATTCGGTAGTGGGCGCTTTCCGCGACAAGATTGCGATGCAGGCCAAGGCGCAGGAACGTTACGCATCGATCCGCGAAACGCCCACGGTGACTCGTGACGGCGAACGGATCAATCTGCTGATGAATGCCGGGTTGATGGCCGATTTGCCGTCTCTGGGCCATTCCGGTGCCGAGGGTGTCGGGCTGTTCCGAACCGAACTGCAATTTCTGATCCGCAGCAAGATGCCCAAACGGTCAGAGCTTGTAATGCAGTATAAACGGGTTCTCGACGCGGCTGGAGACAAGCGCGTGGTGTTCCGCACGCTGGATATCGGGTCCGATAAAGTTCTGCCCTACATGAAGCATGTGGCCGAACCGAATCCGGCGCTGGGCTGGCGGGCGATTCGCGTTGGGCTGGACAAGCGTGGCGTGATGCGGATGCAGTTGCAGGCGCTGTTGCGCGCTGCCAACGGACGCCCGCTGTCGATCATGTTCCCGTTCGTGGCGCAGGCAGAGGAATTTCGCGAGGCCCGGTGGGAGGTCAACAAGACTATTGAGCGTGAAAAACGGCTGGGTCATGTCCTGCCCGAAACGCTGGAGGTCGGGGCGATGCTTGAGACGCCGTCGCTGGCCTTCGCGCCGCAGAAGTTTTTTGACGAGGTCGATTTCGTATCGATCGGCGGGAATGACCTGAAACAGTTCTTTTTTGCCGCTGACCGTGAGAACGAGCTGGTGCGCCGCCGCTATGACACGCTGAATGTCAGTTTCCTGACCTTCATCGAGCGGATTGTCGAACGATGCAGCATCTCGAACACACCGCTGTCATTCTGCGGTGAGGATGCCGGCCGCCCGGTCGAGGCGTTGTGTCTGGCCGCGATGGGAATTCGGACGCTGTCGATGCGCCCGGCTTCGATTGGGCCGGTCAAAAGTGTTCTGCTGCGTGCAGACCTACAAGCGCTACGCAAGATCATCGCGGACGCGCGACACCGTGGTGAGCAGTCCGTGCGTGCCTCGGTCATGGAATGGCTGCGGGATCAGGTCTGATTCCGAAAATCCGGGGTTGCTTTCTGCATCTGCATTGCATATCCAAGCCACAAATGTTAGCGATAACATATCCCATGTCACGAGTGCCAAGCAATTGTAGTGCTATGGTGACGCAGGCGAGAATTGAAGGAGCCCATCGATGGTCTCACGCGTTATTCCGGTAAACCCGTTCGATCTGGTGCTGTTTGGTGCAACCGGTGATCTGGCGCAGCGCAAGATCCTGCCAGGTCTTTATCATCGTTTCGAAGTGGGGCAGATGCCCGAAGATGCCTGCATCATCGGAACGGCGCGGTCTGATATGGACAGTGATGCATTTCGCGACCAGATCCGCGCCTCGATGAAGGAATTCGCGCCGCAATTCAAAAAGGATGTGCTGGATCGTTTTCTTAAACGGGTCTCGTATGTCTCAGTGGATGTCATTGGGGATAAGGGCTGGTCCGAGCTTGCCAAATCTCTGCGGCCCGATGTGGTGCGGGCTTTCTACCTGTCGGTGGGGCCTAATCTTTTCTCGAACATCGCACAGCGGCTGGATGAAAACGGGCTGGCGACGCCTGACAGCCGCATCGTGGTCGAAAAGCCATTTGGTCACGATCTGGCCTCGGCAAAATCTTTGAACGAGGGTCTGCGTGCCTGTTTCAAAGAGCACCAGATTTACCGCATCGACCATTATCTTGGCAAAGAAACGGTGCAGAACCTGATGGCCCTGCGCTTTGCCAACTCTCTTTTCGAGCCTCTGTGGAATTCCAACCACATCGATCATGTTCAGATCACCGTGGCTGAAACCGTAGGGGTTGAGGGGCGCGGCGCATACTACGACCAATCCGGTGCCATGCGGGACATGATCCAAAACCACCTTGTCCAGCTTCTGTGCATGACAGCGATGGAGCCGCCTTCCAAATTCGCGCCGAACGCGGTGCGTGATGAAAAGGTCAAGGTGATCGAAGCGCTGGAACCTGTTGAGCCAAAGGACATCGCGCGGGGTCAATACCGCGCTGAACATGGCGATGATGGCTATGTTGATCACGTCGGAAACCCGTCCAGCCGGACCGAAAGCTTTATTGCCCTCAAGGTGCATCTGGGTAACTGGCGTTGGGCCGGGGTTCCGTTTTATTTGCGCACCGGCAAACGGCTGAGGGCGCGAGAATCCGAGATAGCCGTGTATTTCCGCGATCCGCCGCACACGATTTTCCCAAACGTAGGCCCGCTGCAAGGCAATGTTCTGGCGATCCGCCTGCAACCCGACGAAGGTATCACCCTGCGCACCACCATCAAGGATCCCGGTCCCGGCGGGTTCCGCCTGTCCGATGTGGCGTTGGACATGAGCTTCGCCGATGCGCTGGGCGCCGACGCCCACGCACCGGACGCGTATGAGCGATTGGTGATGGATGTTATTCGCGGCGACCAGACCTTGTTTATGCGGGGGGATGAGGCCGAGGCCGCCTGGGCCTGGGTCGATCCCATCATTCAGGGCTGGGAAGAACGCGGCGAACGTCCTGCACGATATGATCAGGGTAGTTCGGGGCCCGAAGAAGCACTGATGCTGATGCATCGCGATGGACGCCGCTGGCGCCAAATCGGAGGTTAACATGACTCACACCGTCATCACCGACGTAACCCAACGGATCATAGACCGCAGCGCCGACTTGCGTGGCCCGTATCTGGAGCGCATGGAGCAGGCCCGGTCGAAAGGCCCCGCGCGCGCTCATCTGTCCTGCAGCGGTCAGGCCCACGCCTATGCAGGTGCAGGGCCGGATCAACAAACCATGGCAACTGGCACTGCGGGCAATCTGGGAATTGTGACGGCCTATAATGACATGCTCTCGGCCCACCAGCCGTTCGAGCGTTACCCCGAGCTGATCCGCCAGGCGATCCGCGCTGCGGGCGGTACTGCGCAGGTTGCCGGTGGCGTTCCCGCAATGTGTGACGGCGTAACGCAGGGCGAGGCGGGGATGGAACTGTCGCTGTTTTCCCGCGACGTGATCGCGTTGGCGACAGGCGTTGCGCTGAGCCACAACACGTTTGACGCCGCCGTGTTTCTTGGGGTGTGCGACAAGATCGTACCCGGTTTGGTGATTGGCGCGCAGGCGTTCGGCCATTTGCCTGCGGTTTTCCTGCCTGCGGGCCCCATGACCAGCGGTTTGCCCAACGACGAAAAAGCCAAGGTGCGCCAGAAATTTGCGGCCGGAGAGGTAGGTCGCGAGGCACTTATGGCCGCCGAAATGGCCGCCTATCACGGCCCCGGGACCTGCACCTTCTATGGCACTGCCAACACCAACCAAATGCTGATGGAATTTATGGGCCTGCACCTGCCGGGTTCAAGCTTCATCAACCCCAATACGCCGTTGCGCGATGCGCTGACCGAGGAAGGTGCCCGTCGCGCCTTGTCGCTCAGCGCGCTGGGGAACCACTATACGCCGGTATGTCAGATTCTGGACGAACGCGCCTTTGTAAACGGTATTGTCGGCTTGATGGCTACGGGTGGGTCGACGAACCTGCTGATCCACCTGATCGCGATGGCGCGCGCTGGCGGTATCGTGCTGGATTGGCAGGATTTTTCCGATATCTCTGCAATCGTGCCATTGGTTGCGCGTGTCTACCCCAATGGGTTGGCAGACGTGAATCATTTCCACGCAGCGGGTGGCTTGGGCTACAGCATCGGAACGCTGCTGGAAAACGGCCTTCTGCACCCCGATACGCTGACGGTGGCGGGGCAAGGGCTGCATAACTATACCAAAGAACCCAAGCTGAAAGACGGCGAACTGGTTTGGGAGGATGGCGCAGGCCGCAGCCTGAACGAAAAGATTGTCCGTTCGGCCAAAGACCCGTTCCAACCCACCGGTGGCCTGTCGCGCCTGACTGGCAATCTGGGCACTGGCGTCATGAAGGTCTCGGCCGTTGCTCCCGAACATCAGGTGGTCGAAGCGCCCGTGCGTGTTTTCCACGATCAGGAAGAGGTGAAGGCCGCCTTCAAGGACAAAGAATTCACCGGAGACGTCATTGTTGTCGTCCGCTTTCAGGGTCCCAAAGCGAACGGCATGCCGGAACTTCACTCACTGACGCCGATCCTGTCGATCCTTCAGGGCAGGGGGCAAAAAGTTGCGCTGGTGACGGATGGCCGCATGTCCGGAGCATCTGGCAAGGTGCCTGCCGCGATCCATGTCAGCCCCGAGGCGCTGGACGGTGGGGCCATCGCCTATCTGCAGGATGGTGACATGCTGCGTGTTGATGCGGTCAAGGGTGAGTTGGAAATCCTGACACAAGGCGTTCTGGACCGCGCCCCTGCCACGGCTGATCTTTCGGCCAACCAACATGGCACTGGCCGCGATCTGTTTGCCACCTTCCGCAATACCGTCGGTTCAGCCGACACCGGCGCCAGCATTTTCGGAGCTTAACCCATGTCCAAAACTCAACGTACCCGCGAAATCTGCGGTCTTGCCCCAATCGTTCCGGTTCTGGTTGTCGATGATGCCGCGCAGGCCCGCCCGTTGGCCGAAGCCTTGGTTGCTGGTGGTTTGCCCGCCCTCGAAGTCACATTGCGGACACCTGCGGCTTTGGATGCCATTCGCGCGATGGCGCAGGTCCCCGGCGGCGTTGTGGGTGCAGGCACGCTGGTCACGCCCGAAGATGTCCGTTCCGCGAAAGAGGCGGGCGCGCAGTTCGGAGTTTCACCCGGTGCAACGGATGCCCTGATTGCGGCCTGCGAAGCCGAGGGGCTGCCCCTTCTACCCGGCGCGGCCACGGCAAGCGAGGCAATGCGCCTGCTGGAAGAGGGCTATGACATGCTGAAATTCTTCCCGGCCGAGGCCTCGGGTGGTGCACCGGCCCTGAAAGCCATCGGCGCGCCGCTGCCGCAGATCACTTTCTGCCCCACAGGCGGCGTATCACCGGCAAACGCACGGGACTACCTGTCGCTTTCCAATGTCATCTGTGCTGGCGGAAGCTGGGTCGCACCCAAGCAGATGGTTGTGAACGGAGATTGGGCCGGGATCGAAACACTAGCACGTGAGGCTTCAAAGTTGATGGATTGACGCAGGATTTTGCTGCGATAGGGTGGCCACAATTCAGACAGGTTAACCCTCATGACACAGCAAAACTCTCTCGCACAGGGGCGTGAATATCTGGCGATTCCCGGCCCTTCTGTCATGCCTGACGCAGTATTGCAGGCGATGCACCGCCCGTCGCCCAACATCTATGACGGCGCGCTGGTCGAGATGATGCCCGATCTGACGCGCGATCTGAAACGCGTGGCGCGTACCGAACATCAAGTTGCGATCTACATTGCCAACGGTCACGGCACGTGGGAGGCTGCGCTGTCCAACGTCATCGCGCCGGGTGAAACGGTATTGGCACCGGCGTCTGGACGATTCACTCATGGCTGGGCCGAAATGGCCGAAGGGATCGGTGCCAAGGTTTCGCTGCTTGATTTTGGAATGTCCTCAACGTGGGATCTGTATCGCATTGCAGAGGCACTGCGCGCTGACACGACCCATCAGATCAAGGCGGTGCTGGCTGTGCATGTGGATACATCCAGCTCAATCCGAAACGATATCCCGGCATTACGGGCGGTGCTGGACGATTTGAACCACCCGGCATTGCTGATGGCGGACTGTATCGCTTCGCTGGGGTGTGACCGGTTCGAAATGGACGCGTGGGGCGTCGATGTCATGGTCACGGCGTCCCAGAAAGGTCTTATGACCCCGGCGGGTGTTGGCTTTGTCTTCTTCAATGAAAAAGCGCAGGCCAAACGGGCGGAAATGCCCCGTGTTACGCAATACTGGGACTGGCAGTCGCGCGCCAAACCCGAAATGTTTTACCAGTATTTCAACGGCACAGCCCCGACGCATCACCTATATGGCCTGCGCGCGGCGCTCGATTTGATTCACGCTGAAGGGATCGAGGCTATTTGGGCCCGCCATGCGCGCCTTGCCAAGGCAATCTGGACCGCATGTGAAATCTGGGCGCAAGATAACGCGCTGCAACTGAACGTTGCAGATCGGGCGCATCGTAGCCACGCTGTGACTGCGTTGCGGCTGACGGATGGGAGAGGAACACCACTGCGTCGCTTTACCGAAACCCAGTTGGGCCTGACCCTTGGAATAGGATTGGGGATGGAGGATCAGGATGGTTGCTTCCGCCTGGGCCATATGGGCCACGTGAACGCACAAATGGTGATGGCGATGCTTGGTGGTATGGAAACCGCCATGGCCGGGTTGGACATTCCGCGCGGCACTGGTGCCTTAGAGGCCGCCGCCACCGTTCTTGCTGACCAGATCCAGGGCTAGACCTGTCAGGTCGCGTTTTTCGCAGCCTCCAAAGCTTTCGGCAGTGCAGCGGCGAAGGCATCCAGATCCACCGCTTTTCCACAGCTCACGCGGATACAGCGGTTTTGCGGCGGGGTGAATGGCATGCGTACAAAGACACCCTGATCGACCAGAGACTCAAGAACTGCCTTGGCAAAAGCACCGTCCCGCCCACAATCAATTGCCACGAAATTGGTAGCCGACGGTAAAGGGTCCAGCCCGTTTTCGCGTGCTATCTGGGCAATCCGGTCTCGTGCGGCGCTGATCTGAGTCTGAACCTGCGACAGCCATGCAGCATCTTGTAGGGCTGCCAAAGCTCCTGCCTGCGCGGCCCGGTTCATGCCGAAATGGTTGCGCACCTTGTTGAAGGCTGCGATCAATCCCGGCGCGCCAATCGCATAACCAACCCGTGCACCAGCCATGCCGTAAACCTTGGAAAACGTACGCATCCGGATCACACGCGGATCATCCGGTGAAACCGGTGCTGCCGTGCCATCCGGCGCACATTCTACGTAGGCCTCGTCCAGCACTAATAGGCAGCCCTCGGGCAATGCCTCCATCGCCCTGACGATATCTGCGCCACTATGCCAACTGCCCATCGGGTTGTCGGGATTGGCGAGATAGACCAGCTTTGCGTCCACCTCCGCGGCTTTGTCAAACAGCGCCACAGGGTCTTCGTGGTCATTCAGATAAGAGACTTTGTGCAATACGCCGCCAAACCCGGCGACATGGTAGTTGAAGGTCGGGTACGCCCCGTCCGAGGTTACAACCACATCGCCCGGCCCGACGAGCAGCCGCACAAGATACCCCAGCAGGCCATCAATCCCTTCGCCAACGACGATATTTTCTGGTGAAACGCCGTGATGATCCGCCAGCGCATGTCGCAGATCGTGACTCTCGGGGTCGCCGTACATCCAGATACCCGTTGCCGCCATTGCCTCGATTGCACGGGGTGAGGGGCCAAAAACGCTCTCATTTGCGCCCAAACGTGCCACGAACGGCGCGCCACGTTGCCGCTCCTGCGTTTCGGGGCCGACAAAGGGCACGCTTGCGGGCAGCGACAGGGTAAGCGGAGTATAGCGTGGATTGGTCATTCGCTGAAATAACCGCATGGTCGCAGGACACGCAACCATGTGCTGCCCCGACGTTGTGGTGGAACTTGCCAATGCTTCCGGGCAAAGTTGGCGTAACCGGAGCTTGGAGGGCCGCATGACACGCGTATCCGTCGAATACAAAGATCACATCGCACATGTCACGTTGACCCGTGGCGACAAGATGAACGCGCTGGATGACGCGATGATCAAAGCCCTGCTGTCAGCAGGGCAAGAGGTTGAGGCCTCGGACGCTCGCGCCGTCATTTTATCCGGCGAAGGCAAGAGCTTCTGCGCTGGGCTTGATATGGCGAGCTTCGCAAAAATGGCTCATATGGACCCGACCGAATGGCTGATGGAACGTAGCCATAACGGCGCAAATGAGATGCAGGAACTTGCCCTGATCTGGCGCCGCATCCCAGTGCCGGTGATTTGCGCCATTCAGGGTGTGGCCTATGGCGGTGGTCTGCAAATTGCGTTGGGGGCAGATATCCGCATTGCCCACCCCGAGGCTAAGCTGGCGGTTATGGAGATGAAATGGGGCATCATCCCCGACATGGGAGGGATGGTGTTGCTGCCGCGATTGGTGCGCTCGGACGTGTTGCGCCTGTTGACCTACACTGCGCGTCCAATCGGGGCGCAGCAGGCGGCCGAGTGGGGATTGGTCACTAAACTCTCGGACGATCCGCTGACCGAGGCGCAGGCACTGGCCGAAGATATTGCTGGCAAAAGCCCATCAGCAATTCGTGCCGCGAAACGCCTGATTGAGGTGGCCGAGACCAGTTCGCGCGCAGACGTGCTTATGGCGGAGTCGGGTGAGCAGGTGGAGTTGATCGGCAAACCCGATCAGATGGAGGTTGTGATGGCGCAGATGCAGGGCCGAAAGCCTGAGTTTAAGTAGTGAGCGCAGGAAGCTACGCCGCGCACCACGGCGCTTGTATTTGTTGGATTTGGTGAGTGCAGCCTAAACCCCTCTGGCAGCATCAAGCTTTTCGCGATTCTACGCCTTCTCAGGAAGCACAGCAGCTTGCGCAATGATTCGATACCCGGCCGCGATGACCGGATCGCTGTAGGTTTCGTCGACACGGCAGGGCAGAAGTCTTTTCTGAATGCGTTGAAAACAATAGAAAACCCCCACCGCGGGGCTGCGCGGTGGGGGTGTTTCGCTGTGGAATGAAAGAAGGTCAGGCGATTTCGGCTAGACGGGCGAGGGCTTCGTTCAGCCTGGCCTCTTCCTCTTCGCGGGCGGCGAGATTGGCTTTGGCTTCCTCAACCACCTCCTCGGGGGCCGAGGCCACGAATTTAGGGTTGTTCAGCCGTCCGCGCAGGCCGCCCAACTCTTTGGCCAGCTTGCCCTTGGCTTTCTCCAGCCGCTCTTTTTCCGCGCCGATATCGATAATATCCGCCAGCGGCAGGCCGAAGGACGCACCGGGCGCGGCGATCGAGATAGTGCCTTTAGGCAGCTCATCCGCTTTGGTAAGGCTGTCGATCCGCGCCAGACGTTTGATCAGCGTCTCGTTCCGGTCCCATGCGGCTTGGCCGTTGGCGTCGATTTCTGTCACCAGCATCGGCACATAAAGCCCAGCCGGCACCCGCATCTGCGCCCGGGCCGAGCGGGTATTTTCGATCACCGAGATCACCCAGTTCATCTCACGATCCGCGTCAGCGTCGATCAGGTCGGCAGCGGCATAGGTGGGCCAATCGGCGTGAACGACCATTTTCGCGCGGTCGCCGGTCAACCCCCAGAGTTCCTCGGTGATGAAGGGCATGATCGGGTGCAGAAGGACCATGCACTGATCCAGAACCCAGCGCATGGTGGCGCGTGTCTCGGCCTGTGCTTCGGTGTCATCGCCTTGCAGCAGCGGTTTCGACAGTTCCACGTACCAGTCGCAGACCTTGCCCCAGACAAAGGCATAGAGCCCGTTGGCCGCGTCATTGAAGCGGTAGCTCTCCAGCGCCGCGTCGACCTCTTCCCGCACGCGGGCGGTTTCGCCCATGATCCAGCGGTTCACGGCGGCTTTGGGTTTCAAATCGGCCACATCCAGTTGCGGCACGGCGTCGGTGAAGACCTCGTTCATCTCGGCAAAGCGGACGGCGTTCCACAGTTTGGTGCCGAAGTTGCGATAGCCGGTGATGCGTTCCTTGGACAGTTTCAGCACGCCACCGATGGCTGCCATCGAAGCGTTGGTGAAGCGCAGCGCGTCGGCACCGAATTCGTCCACGATCTCCAGCGGGTCGATGACGTTTCCGGTGGTCTTTGACATCTTCTTGCCCTTCTCGTCGCGGACGAGCTGGTGCAGGTAGACGGTGTGGAACGGGATCTGATCAACCACGGCCAGTTGCATCATCATCATCCGGGCGACCCAGAAGAACAGGATGTCAAAGCCGGTGATCAGAACATCCGTGGGGAAATAGCGCTCCATCTCTTCGGTCTGCTCGGGCCAGCCCAGCGTACCGATGGGCCAGAGGCCGGAGGAGAACCATGTGTCAAGGACGTCGGGGTCGCGGGTTAGCTGAGCAAACTTGCCAGTTGCAACAAACTTTTCTCTCTTCTCATTGAAAAGAGGAAAACCCGCTTTGTTGCCAAATCTATATGCAGGTAGTCTGTCTGAGGGCTCGCGCTTTTCGTCCAAGCCATCAAAATAGAATCCAATGTCTACATCTGAACCGTAGTACTTTTGCGCTTGAAGATAGATTGAAGTCTCGGTCGGTCCTACGAACAGTTTACCGGCCGAAATGTTGCTTACAGTTCGACCTGTGCCTTCTGGACACGAAGCCAACTCCTCTTTAGTTGGCCCATACCAAACCGGAATCTGATGTCCCCACCACAACTGGCGCGAGATGCACCACGGCTCGATGTTTTCCAGCCAATGGTAATAGGTCTTCTCGCCCGACTCGGGGATGATCTTAACCGTGCCGTCCTTGACCGCATCCAGCGCGGGGCCGACGACCTTTTCGGCGTCGACGAACCACTGGTCGGTGAACATCGGCTCGATAACAACCTTCGAGCGGTCGCCAAAGGGCTGCATGATCGGTTTGCTCTCGACCAGCGGGACCAGTTTGTCCGCGCCTTCATGATCGGGCTTCAGAGCGGCTGAACCCAGACGCGAGTCATCCGCGCGGGTCATCACGGCCAGACCGTCCGCAGTGATTTCTTCTACCACCTTCGCGCGCGCCTCGAACCGATCGAGCCCGCGCAGGTGATCGGGGACCAGATTGATTGCGTCGATCTCGTTCTCGGTGAACGCACGGCCGCGTGCGTATTCCTGCGCTTTGCCGGCCTCTTCGGCATAGGGCGCACCATCGGCCCGCATCGCGCCTTTGGTGTCCATCAGGCGGTACATCGGAATGCCGCCGCGTTTAGCGACCATGTTGTCGTTGAAGTCATGCGCGCCGGTGATCTTCACCGCGCCCGAGCCGAAATCAGGATCGGGGTAGTCATCGGTGATGATTGGAATCTGACGGCGATGCTCTTTCGGTCCAACCGGGATTTCGCAGAGTTTCCCGACGATTGGCGCGTACCGCTCATCCGATGGGTGAACGGCCACCGCGCCGTCGCCCAGCATGGTTTCGGGTCGTGTGGTAGCGATCGAGATATAGTCGCGCTCTTCCTCGAGGATGACGTTTCCATCCTCGTCTTTCTCGACGTAGGTATAGGTCTCGCCGCCGGCCAGCGGGTATTTGAAGTGCCACATGTGGCCCGCGACTTCGATATTCTCGACTTCGAGGTCCGAAATCGCGGTTTCGAAATGCGGGTCCCAGTTGACCAGACGCTTGCCGCGATAGATCAGGCCCTTTTCGTACATATCGACGAAGACCTTGATCACCGCATCGTGGAAATTGGCCGAGTTCTCATGCCCCGTGCGCGGATCACCAGCGGCACCGGCCATGGTGAAAGCATTGCGGGACCAGTCACAAGAGGCACCCAGACGCTTTAGCTGTTCAATGATCGTGCCGCCGTATTCACCCTTCCATTCCCAGACTTTTTCTAGGAATTTTTTGCGACCCAACTCGGTTCGACCGGGCTGCTGGGTGGCGGCCAGCATCTTTTCGACCTGCATTTGCGTGGCAATTCCAGCGTGGTCCTGACCGGGTTGCCACAGCGTGTCAAAGCCGCGCATCCGGTGCCAGCGGATCAGGATATCTTGCAGGGTATTGTTGAACGCGTGACCCACATGTAAGGCGCCCGTCACGTTGGGCGGCGGGATCATGATGGTAAAGCTCTCGTCACGCGATTTGTTCGCGCCTGCCTTGAAGGCTCCGGCCTGTTCCCAGGCCTCGTAGATGCGGGCCTCGGCCTGGGCCGCGTTGAATGTCTTTTCCATCGCCATCGGGTGCGTCCTGCGTCATCAATCTTGGGTCAGCGCCTGCAATAACGAATGCTTAAAGGAAGGGGAAGGGTCTGCGGACCCTCTGGACATTGGACCGGTGGATCCTAATGTCGCCCCTACAGGCCGCCGCAGGAGCAACCCATGGAAAAATTCGGAAAAAGTCAGCCAGTGAAACGGACCGAGGATCAGCGGTTTCTTACCGGGCAAGGGCAATATATCGACGACTCGGTGCCCGCTGATACGCTTTATGCAGCCTTCTTTCGCAGTCCGGTCGCGCATGGACGTATCAAGGCGCTGGATATGGACGCAGCGCGTGAGGCGGACGGTGTGCGGCTGGTCATGGCGCTGGACGATTTGGCAGAGGCCGGGATTGATACTGTTCTCAGCGCGACGAGGTTGTCGAACCGCGATGGCTCGAAGGCGGCAGCACCGGAACGGCATATGTTGGCCAAAGATCGCGTGCGTTTTGTTGGCGAGCCGGTCGCCGTGGTGATCGCAGAAACACAAACGCAGGCCCGTGATGCGGCTGAACTGATCTGGATCGAAACCGAAGACCTGCCCGCCAAGCTTGATTTGGTTAGTGGTGGTGAACCGCTGCATGATGAAGCGCCCGACAACCGTGCGTTTGACTGGGGTTTGGGGGATGAGGCGGCGACCGAGACTGCCTTTCAGAGTGCAGCCCATACTGTCCGGCTGGATGTGGCCGACAACCGGGTAATTGTCACGTCTATTGAACCGCGCGGGTGTCAGGCGCATTGGGCTGGCGGACGGCTGCACTTTAGTTACGGCGGGCAGGGTGTCTGGGCCATGCGTGGACAATTGGCGCAGAAGCTGAAGCTGGAACCTGAAACCATCCGTGTCACGACCCCGGATGTTGGCGGCGGGTTTGGAATGAAAGCCATGCCTTACCCCGAGTATTTCTGTGTTGCCGCAGCCGCGATGAAACTGGGCCAGCCCGTTCATTGGATGTCCGACCGGTCCGAGGCGATGCTGTCAGACCATCACGGTCGTGATCTGACCTCTCTGGCAGAGCTGGCTTTTGACGCAGATCACAAGATCACCGCGTATCGCGTGCACAGCAAGGTCAATCTAGGGGCCTATAACAGCCATTTCGGGCAGGCGATCCAGACCAGCCTGTTCAGTAAAGTCCTGATGGGCGTCTACGACGTGCAGACAACTTTCCTGCGGGTCGAGGGCTTTTATACCAACACCACGCAGGTTGACGCGTATCGTGGGGCAGGGCGGCCCGAGGCGATATATGTGCTTGAACGGGTGATGGACCGCGCCGCGCGTGAGCTTGGCGTCGATCCGTGGGAGCTGCGCCGCAAGAATTTCATCCGGCCCGAGGCGTTCCCGTACAAAAGCGCAACCGGTGAAACCTATGACGTTGGCGATTTCAACATGGTTCTGGCAAGCGCGGGCGAGCAGACCAAAGGCTTCGCCGAACGCAAGGCCGCCGATGCGGCGCGCGGTCTGATCCGGGGGCAGGGTCTGTGTTACTATATCGAAAGTATTCTGGGTGATCCCTCCGAGAACGCAAAAGTGGAATTCTGCGAGGATGGAACCGTGAAGCTTTACGTCGGGACGCAGTCGAACGGGCAAGGGCATGAAACGGTTTATGCCCAATTCCTGTCGGATCAAACGGGCATTCCGATGGATCAGATCACTGTCGTTCAGGGGGACAGCGATCAGTTGCCCCAAGGCGGCGGAACCGGAGGGTCACGTTCGGTTACGGTTCAGAGCACAGCCACGCTGGCCACAGTTGACGTCATGATCGCCGCATTCACGCCTTATCTCGCCGATAAGATGGGGGTGGAGGAGGCCGAGGTGAGCTTTGATCACGAAACATTTCGCGCACCGGGTTCGAACCTGACACCGACATTGACTGAGGCGGCCGAGATGGCGCGCACCGATGGACGTACCGATCTGTTGAAGCATGAGGCACGCATTACCCTGGACGCGCGCAGCTATCCCAATGGCGCCCATGTTGCAGAAGTGGTTGTTGACCCTCAAACAGGTGAAACATGGGTTGACCGGTATACGGTGGTTGATGATTTCGGAAACCTTATCAACCCGATGCTGGCCAAAGGTCAGGTTCATGGCGGTGTTGCGCAGGGTATCGGTCAGGCGCTTAGCGAGCATGTGGTTCATGATGCGCAGGGGCAACTGCTCACGGCTTCGTTGATGGACTACGCCTTGCCTCGCGCCACCGAGATACCCATGATTAAGTTTACGTCGGCGCCGGTTCCGTCAACGTCCAACCCGATGGGGATGAAGGGATGTGGAGAGGCCGGCACCGTGGGTGCATTGGCCGCAGTGGCAAACGCGGTTCAGGATGCGCTGTGGGAACACGGGGTGCGGCAGGCAGATATGCCCTTCACACCCCTCAGAGTTTGGGAAATGCTGACGCATGAATCTGTCGCGGCTGAGTAGAAAGGTACTGGGATGGCTCGGACGGCCTCTGCGGTCCGAACACTCGGCCGAGGCGCTGCACCGCGAGCCTATTAGTCATGTCATTATCCTCGACGGCACAATGTCGACACTTGAGCCGGGTTTTGAAACCCATGCCGGCCAGACATTCCGCTTGTGTCAAGAGATGGGCAGCAAGGTCTCGGTTTTCTACGAGGCAGGGGTGCAGTGGGAAAGCTGGAAATCCTCGCTTGATGTGATGATGGGGCGCGGTGTCAACCGACAGATCCGTCGAGCTTACGGGTATCTTGCATCGCGCTACAAACCCGGCGACCGGGTGTTCTTTATCGGGTATTCACGCGGTGCTTATGGTGTGCGCAGCCTTGCGGGCGTGATTGACATGATCGGCTTGCTCAAGGCGGAACATGCAACCGAGCGCAACATCAAACAGGCGTATCGCCACTACGAATGCAATCCAGACGGAATGGCGGCGCAGGTTTTCCGCCAGCGGTTCTGCCACCCGGAGGTTGCTATCGAGATGATTGGGGTCTGGGATACGGTCAAGGCGCTCGGTCTGCGCCTGCCTCTGCTGTGGCGCTGGGCCGAGGACAAGCATGCATTCCACAATCACGAGCTTGGTCCCGCCGTCCGGCACGGGTACCACGCGATTGCGCTGGACGAAACGCGTGAGGTTTTTGAGCCGGTGCTTTGGAAATGCACGCCTGACTTCAAGGGTCACGTTGAACAGGTCTGGTTCCGGGGAACGCACGGCGATGTCGGCGGGCAATTGAACGGTTTTGAAGAGGCGCGCCAGCTTAGCAACATCTCACTTATCTGGATGTTAGAGAAGGCGGAGCGGCACGGGCTGCCGCTGCCTGAAGATTGGCGTCACAGGTTTCCCGCCTCGACTGCTGGACCGTCAGTTGGAACGTGGCGAGGTTGGGGTAAGATTTTTCTGCTGCGTAAACATCGCACAATAGGCCGCGACCGGTCCGAGCGGTTGCACGATTCGGTTTCGCCAGAGGAACTGCCGGGATGGGTTCCGATGCCGGATGTGCCTTCGCATCCGGCGCAATAGATAAAGCCAAAAGGTCTTGGTCCCAGCCCACCGAATGGAACGGAAACACTTGTCTTTAAGTGCGCTTCTCCCAAGACCTGTGGATCCCGGGCAACGATAGGCTTTTGTCCGAATGCGTCGGAATGACACTAAACATCACAGGAACTATCGATGAAGTGCTGGCCGATGTTTGGCCAGCGCCATGTAGCGATTCACGTGATCGAACCAATGTTTTTGTTTGCGGCTTTGACCTTCGGCGCCGGTATCACCGACGCCTGTCGCGGCGGGAGCTCATCGGTTGGAAGGCAACGCCCACATGGGCCTCGCAATAGGGTTTTCCGGGCTCAACGGGCAGTCCACAGAACCAGAAATCCTCGGTCGCGGGGTCGCCAACGGGCCATTTGCATGTCTTTTCCGTTAGTTCCATTAGCGTCAGCTTCTTGGCCTTTTTCTCGATCTCATTGACCTTGGCGAGCGCTTCGGGGCTGATTTCATTAGCCGAGGGCTGCGGCGGCAATGGCTGGCCAGCCGGGATGATCTGGCGGCGTGCGGGTACGGCGGGCTTCGCCTCAGCCGTTGGGGCAGGGGCAGGGCGGGCCGGTTCGGTTTTTGGCGCGGGCTTTGGTTTCACCTCGGCCCTTGGTGCAGGAGCCGGTTTTTCCTTTGGTTCCGACTTAGCCGGGGTCGCGCCTGTGGCGCGGTTCGACAGGCCCAGACGGTGAACCTTGCCGATCACGGCGTTGCGGGTCACGCCGCCCAGTTCCTTGGCGATCTGGCTGGCCGACTGGCCTTCGCCCCACATCTTTTTCAAAAGTTCTACGCGCTCGTCAGTCCAGGACATCATTTGCCTTTCAAAAGCGGAAAGCGGCCCCAGATTCGGACCGCCTTGGGAATTCGTATCAGCCCCCTATTTTAATCACTGCGCACCGAGTTACAAGCAGTCTTCGAATCAGGTTAAGGATCAAGGATGCAAATTTCCTTTGAGCAGCACGAGCGTCGTTTTGGAACGGTCAACTGGATGGGCCTGTACACGCTGGCCAAGCGCGAGACCCAGCGCTTTTTAGTGGTGTGGACGCAGACCCTGTTGGCACCTTTGGTGACTGCCGGGTTATTCCTGTTGATTTTCAATATCGCCATTGGCCCCAGCCGTGCTGACGTAATGGGCGTGCCGTTTCTGACTTTCCTGGCGCCCGGCATCATGATGATGACTGTGATCCAGAACGCGTTTGCCAACACGTCGTCTTCGATGGTGATCGCCAAAGTGCAGGGAAACATCGTCGACACGCTGATGCCGCCGCTTTCGCCATTGGAAATCCTGCTGGGTTATCTGGCCGGAGGCATCGCACGCGGTGTTCTGATCGCATGCGTTATCGCGCTTGCGCTTGCGCTGGTGCTGGGCCTGATGCCACAGAAACCATTGATTGCACTGGTGTTTGTTATCCTCGGAGGTGCCTTTATGGGCGCACTGGGTCTGTTTGCCGGGATTTTCGCAAATAAGTTCGATCAAATGGCGGCTATCACCAACTTTATCGTCACGCCGCTCGCTTTCTTGTCAGGCACGTTTTACTCGGTCGAAGCGCTGCCGCCTATTCTGAACCGCCTAAGCCATGTAAATCCGGTTTTCTACCTGATCGACGGATTACGTCATGGCATGATCGGAGTGTCCGACAGCGCTCCGGCGTTGGGGATTGCAGTGTGCAGTGGCGCGACCTTGGCTATTTGCGCCGTGACCTGGCATATGTTGCGCAAGGGATACCGGCTGAAGGCATAGGTCGGGCGCAGTTTTGGTCTGAGAGGGTTTAGGCCGAGAGCCTGAGGAACTCGCGGGTCACACGGTTCTGATACGCGCTTCGCGCCAGACAAGAATAAAGCCTCCGGTTAGAATGATGGCCGACCCAAGCTGGCTGATTGCGTCCGGGATGACGCCAAACACGGCAAAATCGTAGAGGGCTGCAAAAATCAGTGTGGCATAGCTGATTGGTGCCACGAAAGATGCATCCGCCCTTGCCATTCCATTGACAAAGCAAGCCTGTGCGCAGGCCATCAGCACGCCGATCCCCACCAGCGCGGCCCATTGTTGGGACGTTGGCATCTGGAACACAAAGCTGACCGCGATCGAGGCAATAGTCAGCCCCATCGCGTTGTTAATCAGCAGGATCTGTATCGGTCTCTCACGCCCGGACAGTTTTTTGATGAAAATCAACTCCATCCCGATCATCCCGGCTGCGGTCAGAGCTAAAAGGGCCGCGGGCTGGAAGCTGGCAGGCGTTGGTCGCAGCAGGATCAACGCTCCGGTCAGGGCCACGGCAGCGGCCAGCCAGCGCCACGGTCCTACGCCTTCTTTCAATAACGGGATTGCCAGAACCATGGCGAAGACAGGGTTCAGAAACGACAACGCGGTGGCATCCGCGATTGGAATGAACGCGACCGAGGCAAAGATCAGCGTGATTCCCGCCCAACCAAAGCTGGTCCGCCCAATATGCAACCCCCAATTCGGGCGACTCAAGCGTGGGCGCAATACACCCACTGCGCCGAGGATCACCAGAAACGCGAACAGAAACCGCCCATGGCTGATTTGCATCGGATGCAAAGCCGGACCCAGTGTGTCTGTCCCCAAGGCTTTGGCCAGCAACGTTGTGCCCGCGATAAAGGCGCTGGCGGAAACGATCAGCAGAGCTGCAAGCGGGGGATTATGTCGTGCCGGAGTCATGGCTCAGCGGTGCGTTACTGTGCCAGGAATGGCAAGCAGGAAATGCCGCGTATCACGTGAATCTTCCATGACGTGAATTTCAGGGTTTCCACAGGGCGCGTGCCCCGTTATACGACGTCATATGATCAAACGTGCAAATACCCTGCGACTCCGACGCCGACGCCTGACCGCGTAACCGGCCTGTTTGATCACTTGCGCGCTGTAAAACCGCGCAGACCCCACCAAATCTGTTGACGAACATGGGCCTCGTGTATCACTCACAAGGCTTAACTTATCTGAAAAGGATGATCCGATGATCCCGTCCGTTCTGCCGACCTATAACCGCGCGCCATTGACATTCGTAAAGGGTGAAGGCGCTTGGCTGACCGAGGCGGATGGCCGACGTTTTCTGGACTTAGGTGCCGGGATCGCGGTGAACGCGCTGGGCCATGCGCATCCGGCGCTGGTAAATGCGTTGACGGAACAGGCGCACGCGCTGTGGCACGTATCGAACTTGTATAATATCCCGCAGCAGCAAGCGCTGGCCGACAAGCTGGTCGAGCTTACCTTTGCCGACACTGTCTTTTTCACCAATTCAGGTACTGAGTCCTGCGAATTGGCGGTGAAGATGGCCCGCAAGTACTTTTATGATCAGCGGCAGCCCGAGCGGGTCGAGGTTATTGCCTTCGACGGCTCGTTTCATGGGCGGTCTTCGGCAGGTATCGCAGCAGCCGGGTCCGAGAAGATGACCAAGGGTTTTGGCCCGCTTCTGCCCGGTTTCGTGCATGTCGCGTTCGGCGATCTTGACGGCGTCACCAATGCCATCAACGAAAAGACCGCAGCGATCATGATCGAACCGGTTCAGGGCGAAGGCGGCATTCGCCCTGTGCCAGATGCCGAACTGAAAGCCTTGCGCCAGATTTGCGATGACAATGGGCTGCTGCTGATCCTTGACGAGGTACAATGCGGCATGGGCCGCACTGGCAAGCTGTTTGCGCATGAATGGGCCGGTATCACTCCGGACATTATGCTGGTCGCCAAGGGCATTGGCGGAGGTTTCCCGCTGGGCGCGGTGCTTGCGACCGAAAACGCCGCAAGCGGTATGACCGCTGGAACGCACGGGTCGACCTATGGTGGAAACCCTCTTGGCTGCGCCGTAGGCTGTGCGGTCCTGGATCAGGTCGCGACCCCTGCCTTTCTTGAAGGCGTAAACCGCAAGGCGGGATTGCTGCGCCAAAAGCTGGAAGGGCTGGTTGCCGATCATCCAGAGGTTTATGAAGAGGTTCGCGGTGTGGGTCTGATGCTGGGATTGAAGTGCAAGGCTCCTAATCTTGACGTGGTGAATGCAGGCTATGACAACGAAGTCATCACCGTTCCTGCGGCGGACAATGTGATCCGGCTGCTGCCGCCGTTGATACTGACCGAGGATGACATCGCACAGGCGATGATCCGCCTTGATAAAGCCGCCAAGCAGATCGAAGCCCAGCTTGCTGACGCCTGATTTTTTGATGTTCCGGGGCGTTGTCCCTGGGCAACCAATAGCCAGAAGTGAAACGAAATGAACCATTTCCTTGATATCCACAAAACGGACGCGGGCGATCTGCGCACGATGATCAACACGGCCGGAGAAATGAAAATGGCCCGCCATGGTCGCCCCAAGGCCGCACCGGATGATGATCAGCCGCTAAAAGGCCGCATGGTTGCGCTGATCTTTGAAAAGCCCTCGACCCGGACGCGCGTGTCCTTCGATGTGGGTGTACGTCAGATGGGTGGGCAGACCATGGTGCTGTCCGGCAAGGATATGCAACTGGGGCACGGTGAAACGATTGCAGATACGGCCCGCGTGATGTCGCGCTATGTCGACATGATCATGATCCGGACCTTTGACGAAACCATCCTGACGGAGATGGCGGAATACTCTGACGTTCCGGTCATCAACGGCCTGACGGATCGCACGCATCCGTGCCAGATCATGGCGGATGTTCTAACATTCGAAGAACATCGCGGGCCGATCAAAGGCAAGAAGGTGGTCTGGACCGGCGACGGGAACAATGTCTGCGCCTCATTCCTGCATGCGGCCGGTCAGTTCGGCTTTGACCTGACCTTCACAGGCCCGGCGCAGTTCGACCCCGAGGAAGAATTCATGGGATTTGCCCGTCAGAAAGGGTCAAAGATCGTGGTTGAGCGTGATCCGTTCAAGGCTGTTGAGGGCGCCGATCTTGTGGTCGCTGACACTTGGGTTTCGATGCACGATTCCCAATCTGCCAAGGAACGCCGCCATAACCTCCTGCGCCCCTATCAGGTCAATTCCGAGCTGATGTCACATGCCAAACCTGACGCATTATTCATGCACTGTCTGCCTGCACACCGCGAGGAAGAAGCCACATCAGAGGTCATGGACGGGCCGAACTCGGTGATCTTTGACGAGGCCGAAAACCGTTTGCACGCGCAAAAGGCGGTGATGCGCTGGTGTCTGGGTGTCTAACTGCGACGGCGGATATCCCACACGCGCAATCTGATCAGCGTTCGGGCGGCTGCCAAGACGGCCAAGGCGCACAAAGCTGTCTTGGTCATGATCTCCATCGTGCCTTCGATCAACATGGCATGTACAACGCTGCCGATGATGGTTACGGTGGCCAGCCCGGTGTGACTCAACCTCCAGACCCGAAACCGCAGGGCCAGACGTTGTCGGTATATTCCCAGCGTGGCGGCCGCAAATGCCGCCCACATTGCGACAACGCCCCAAGCGGAAAACGGTGTGGGAGAGACGAAGAGCAACGCGTCAACCACGTCTGGCGGGCTTGTAACCCAAAGCCCAGCCACATGGATCAAAATGGCGATGACCAATGTGACGCCGACCCATCGATGCCAGCGCCGACTGTCCAAGGGGGCCAACCCGGGTAGGTCTCGCCCTGCTAACAAGGGCTGCAGGACCAAAAGCCCCATGCTCAGCACTCCGGCAAAACCGGCCACGATGTAGATCGGATCGCGCCAAGCCAAAAGTGGGCTTAAGGCCGCCGCAACAAGCGGCACCGCCAAGACGGCGGTCACAACCGCCCAGATCACAAGAGTCCGGGTCACGAAGGTCAGGCAGGTTTCAGGACAAAATGCGCCGCAAGGTTATTGTCCTTGGAGCTGGCCATGATCGGGCGCAGGAATACGGTTTCGAAATCTCCGCTGTCATAGGCCAAGTGACCATGTGGCTGCCCAAAGGCGGGTACGATTTGCGGCATCTCAAGCCGGAATTCACCATTTGCATCAGTCAGGGTCGCGCCGTGGCTTTGCGGGTCACGTTCGTGACCTTCGGTGGTGTGCGCCCATATCTGGATGCGTTGGCCGGGCAGGGGGGCACCGTCACCCGCGCGGCGGACTGTGCCGGTCATCCAGAACCCACCTTCCCCAATCCGGTCAACGATTGGTGCGCCAGGGCGGTAGTTGTTGGATCCACCGCGCATGGATGGCGTCGGTGCCAACCCGGCTGCGCGCGCAGGCAGCAGCAGGCCCGTGCCGCCGGTGGCCAATACTGCCCCGCCCAAGGCCATCACAGAGCGACGGGAAAAATGTGGATGCGTCATATCGGAACCTCCTGAAGGGATTCATGCTTGGCAACAAAGATAGCACGGTTCAGAACAGTTCCGAGTTGATGCTCACGGTTCTGTGATTGCTCTCGTTCTGGCCGAATTTCTTTGACCTAGCGCGCAGGATGTTCGCAACAGGTGAGCATATACACACCCACATGCCAAACCTCCGCACTCCGATTGTGCGCCGCTGCGTCTGCCATTGCGAATGAAACGCTCTATACTCCGAAACACGCAAGCCATTTATCTGATCGCAGGAGTGACGTCATGAGTTGGAATCCGACCCACAGCCCCGAATGCCTGTCTGAAAATGCGGCGTTGGACACTTTGATCATTCCCCGCGCCCGTGATCTGGGCGGGTTCGAAGTGCGCCGGGCATTGCCTTCGGTCAAACGTCAGCTTGTCGGACCATTCATTTTCTTCGACCAGATGGGTCCTGCCGAATTCATTACCGACGGCGGGATCGACGTACGCCCGCATCCGCATATCGGACTTGGCACCGTGACCTATCTTTACCAAGGCGAGTTTGAGCACCGCGACAGTCTGGGCACGCATCAGATGATTTACCCCGGCGAGGTTAACTGGATGGTTGCCGGGCGCGGCGTGACTCATTCCGAGCGCACCAGCGTAGAAACCCGCAGCAAGAAACACAGCCTGTTCGGCATCCAGACCTGGATTGCGCTGCCCGAGGCGCATGAGGATATGGCACCCGATTTCGAACATCATAAACAGGCTGCGTTGCCACACATTCAAGACACCGGTGTCAGCGCCCGGCTGATCCTGGGGTCGGCCTATGGTGAATCCAGCCCGGTAACGATGCTGTCGGAAACCTTTTATCTGGACGTACAGCTTGACCCGGGCGCGTCCTTTCCCCTGCCAGACGATCACGAAGACCGCGGTGTTTATGTCACCCAGGGCTCGGTCGAAATTGCG
The DNA here is from genome assembly GCF_059610165.1 of Ruegeria sp. YTSA135. NCBI lineage: Bacteria > Pseudomonadati > Pseudomonadota > Alphaproteobacteria > Rhodobacterales > Roseobacteraceae > Ruegeria > Ruegeria sp. YTSA135. The sequence goes on from NZ_JBXWNC010000007.1 coordinate 205,873, forward strand.
GGTGATACATTTTACGAGGGAAGGATGATGGTGTTCCGCCCCGGTGATCCCCTTTCGGTGAAAGCCGGACCAGCGGGGGCGCGTCTGATGTTGCTGGGCGGCGCGACCATGAACGAAGATCGCTACATCTGGTGGAATTTCGTGTCATCCTCGAAAGAAAAGATCGAGGCGGCCACGCGCGAATGGAAAACTGCGGATTGGGCGAATGGCGCTTTTCATTTACCACCGGGCGATGATGAGGAATACATCCCGATTTCAAAAGAGCTGGAGCGGACCAGCCCGAGGTTGGCACGTTGACCATGCGTCAGGGGGGCTTGCCCCTGACCCCTTCGACAGCGATCCTTTTAGGTGCGGAGGGTTGCCATGAGGATTGTGATCGCGGGGGCAGGCAGCATAGGATGCTATTGCGGTGCTCTATTGTCGTATTCAGGGCACAGGGTCACGCTGTTAGGCCGTAGCCGCATTCTTGATCCCATCCGCGACAAGGGGCTGACGGTGACGGATTTCTCTGGCCTGTTGCGAAACGTGGCCGCCCAAGGCCTTACCCTGACCGAAGACGCCAGATGTCTTGGCGATGCAGACGTGGTTATCGTGACCGTCAAGGCAGGTGTGACGCCAGACATGGCCACATTGATTGCTCAACACACCCCGGTATCCACACCGGCTCTGTCCTGGCAAAACGGGATGGACACCGCGCGCTGTCTACGGTCGTTATTGCCAGACCATGATGTCCGCGCAGGTATGGTGCCGTTCAACGTTGTGCCCACTGAACCGGCTTGTTTTCACCGCGCCACCTCTGGTGAAATCGTCATCCAAAGCGGCCCCGGAGCGTTGGCTCGAAGGCTGGGCTGCACTGACCTGCCAATCGTGGAGAGCGACACGATTGACGCCGTCCAGTGGGGTAAGCTGCTGATAAACCTCAATAACGCGCTGAATGCGCTGTCGGGATTGACCTTGAAGAAGCAACTGCTGGACCGGAATTGGCGTCGGCTTATGGCAGATCAGATGTCCGAAGCTTTGACTGTTCTCAAGGCCGCGGGCCATCCTGTCGCGTCGACCACGCCGCTGCCGGCGTGGATGACGCCATACATCCTGCGCCTGCCGACGCCTGCCTTTTCCCGCATTGCGGCGCGCATGTTGACCATCGACCCAAGCGCACGCACCTCAATGTCATATGATTTATTGGCAGGCCGTCCGACCGAAATCGACAGCCTGCAAGGGGAAATCATGCGTCTGGGCCACCAATTTGGCGTCGCAACACCGATCTGTGCCAAGGTCAGCGCCCTGATCAAGCAGGCACCAGAAGCTGCGCTGTCACCGGACCAAATAGCACCCTAGGGGTGTCAGACTAAAGCCGTCAGAAACACGAAAATTGCCGCCGACATCACCGCCGCCGCAGGAACCGTAACGACCCAAGCTGCGACGATAGTCATGAAGTGTGAACGACGCACTAGCTTGCGACGTTGATGTTCTTCGCGCGCCAGACGCTGTTCAGGCGGGCGCTGACGGTTTGACTGTTTCCAGCGATTGTCCGAGTGCCATTCGCGATAGAACCCAACACCAAACACAGCGCCAACGGCGATATGGGTTGAACTGACCGGCAGGCCCAGCCAACTGGCCACGATCACTGTGATTGCTGCCGACAGGGCCACGCAAAATGCGCGCATCGGGTTCAGCTTGGTGATCTGGCTACCCACCATTTTTATGAGCTTCGGACCAAAAAGAAACAGGCCAAATGAAATACCAAACGCTCCGATAACCATGACCCATGTGGGGATCGACACCTTTGAGGCGAAATCGCCAAACTCGGCCGCGTGTACTATTGCGGCCAACGGGCCAACGGCGTTGGCGACATCATTCGCGCCATGTGCGAAACTGAGGAACGTTGCCGAAATGATCAAGGGCAAGCCGAACAGCGTTTTCAAAGACTTGGTGCGGTTTTCCAGCCCTTCGGACTTGCGCCGCACCCATGGCACCGTCACTGACCACGCCAACACTCCGAACGCAAGCCCGATCATCAGCGCCACCTCAAGATCGATCTTCACGATACGTTTCAGACCTTTGACGGACAGATAGGTTGCAAATGCACCTGCCATTACGGCCACAAGGATCGGAACCCACCGTCGGGCCGCGGCGATCTTGTCGTCCTGATACTGAATTTTTGCATTGATCAGCGCCAGAAACACCGCTGCAATGACACCGCCCAAGATGGGCGAGATCACCCAGCTGGCGGCAATCGCGCTCATGGTGCCCCAACTTACCGCGCTCAGCCCCGCAGCGGCGATACCTGCACCGACCACGCCGCCCACAACAGAATGGGTGGTCGATACCGGTGCGCCAAACCACGTCGCGATATTAACCCACATGGCCGAGGAAATCAGCGCGGACATCATGGCCCAGATGAACACAGAGCTGTCCTGAACAGAGGCCGGGTCGATAATTCCTTTCGAAATGGTCGAGACCACGTCCCCACCGGCAAGCAAGGCCCCTGCGCTTTCTGCGATTGCGGCGATAATGATCGCGCCGCCCATGGTCAGGGCATTCGCGCCAACGGCTGGCCCCATGTTGTTGGCAACATCGTTTGCGCCGATATTGATTGCCATGTAGGCCCCAAAGACCGCCGCAGCGACGACGATCAAACCGCCATTTGCCTGCCCGAAAAAGACCGCAGCGGACAATCCGGCCAAGGCGATGAAAGCCAGCGCAATACCGGGGGCCAGAATCGGGCGCACAACGTGTGAATTTGCAGTTTCAACCCGCGAAATGCGGTTTAGATCGCTGTCCAGAGCTTGCCAGCGTTTTTTGGAAAGTGTGTCCGACATCAGATTTCTTTAGGTGGCGTGGATCGAGTGGCGCGCGTATCGGTTTTCAAAACACTGGGCAAGCTGTCTCACAAAGAGTTGTTGCCAAAGCGTTACAATTGCTGAAGAAGCGCGCTCAGTTCCGGTTCGCGGACCAGTTCAGCCGCCTTTTGCGGGGGAAACCAGCGCCGGTCTCGCTGTCCTGCCTCGGGGTAGTTCTCAGCCAGCCCTTTGACACGTATGCGATACACGCTGGTGTGCACCGGAATGGACGAGCCGTCGTCCATAACCTTGTCGTAGCTGAAATGACCGATTGAGGTACGATCCAAGTGATCCGGCTGCACCCCAGCCTCTTCCCAGGCTTCCTGTTGGGCGGTTTCGGCTCCGTCTTTTCCGTTGATTGGCCAGCCCTTAGGAATGACCCAACGCCCCGTGTCGCGGCTGGTGATCAGCAGCACCTCGGGCCCGTTCGGCGTGTCGCGCGTGCATATGGCGGCGAACTGCACCCGAGGGGGGCGCCGGAGAACCGGCCGCGCAATCTCTTGCCAGATTTTTTTCAACCAAGTCGACATCGTTAAGTGTTGCTTGCACCTCGCGTCTGAAACCAACGTGAACCTACAGTGAAATTTGAGTGTTTCAACAGCTCTCCGAAGGCAGACGGTTCTACAATAAATTGCCGGCTATCCGCGCCTTTTTGCCCGCAAAGTCGGATCGGCCTGCGTCGGGTCTTCGGGCCAGGGGTGTTTGGGGTATTGCGCGCGCATGTCCTTGCGGACGTCAGCGTAGGAGCCCGCCCAGAAACCGGGCAGATCGCGGGTGATTTGAATTGGGCGCTGTGCCGGCGACAGCAGGGTGATCTTCAGTGCCTCGCCCCCCACAATCGGATGCTGTGTGACACCGAACAGCTCTTGCAAACGTACCGAGATCTCAGGCACCGCTCCGCTATAGTCGATCGCCACCTTGCGCCCTAAGGGCGTTTCAAACGACCCGGGTGCGCGGCGGTCCAACTCTTGCATCTGGGTCCAGTCCAACCGCGCGCGCAAGGCAGGTAGCAGATCAAAGCGTTTCCAGTCCTCGGCATTGCGCACAGCGGACAGCATGGGCAGTAGCCAATCTTCAAGTGCGTCCATCAACCCTTCGGTCGTAAATTCAGGCAGGTCCGCCCCTTCGGCCCTTATCAGCTCTACCCGAGCCGCCAGCCGCGCCGCTGCCCCGTCCAGCCGCAATCCCAGATCGCGCACGCCGTCCAGCATGGCCTGCGCTACCATCCCATCGGGTACGTCCTTCCAGATGCGGTCACTTAGCGTGATTGCGCCAAGCCTTTCCTGTTTGCGCGCCACCACGCGACGGTCGCGTTTCGACCACTCACAACTGTCTACCCAGTTGATCTGATCCGCGAATAGGTCTCGGATTTCACGTTCCGATATTTGTGCGGCCATGCGCACACGTGCTTCGCGTGGGTTGCCGTCCGTATCCGTGACCACCAGATAGGGCGCGGCGGCGAGGGTATCGCCGCTGTCCAGTACCACACCTTTTCCGCCAGACAGAACGTAACGGGGCGTGTCGCCCTTGCGCCGTTGTCCGATGCGGTCGGGATAGGCCAGCGCGGCCATCGCGGCAGGGCTCAGACCGCTGGCATTTCCTTTGGTGCGCAAACGCTTGGCTTCGGCCTTTATGCGGTCCGCGACGCCGGTGTTCAGCTGCCAGACGCGGTTGCGTTGAAACGCTTGCGGGTCGCGCAGGGCCTCGAGCCGCAGCAACATATCCGCTGGCGCTGCTTTCAACGGGTCGCGTTCGGCCATGAGCGCGGCTAAAGGCGCAGCATTAGGTCCTGCGTGTTGAAGCATATGGGCCAAACGCGGGTGCAAGGGCAGCGCGGCAAGGGCGCGCCCGTGGTTGGTGATCCGCCCCTTGGTGTCCAGCGCGCCCAGCATGGCAAGCAGCGCCTTGGCTTCGGCCATTGTGCCTTCGGGTGGCGATGTCAGGAACGCCAGATCGCAGGGCTCCGCACCCCACAGCGCAAGTTCCAAGGCCAGTGCGGTCAGGTCTGCCGCCTCAATCTCGGCGGGCGGGTAGGCGGCAAGCGCGCCTTCCTCTCCTTTGGACCACAAGCGGTAGCACACCCCTTCTACAACACGACCGGCGCGGCCTGCGCGCTGCGTCGCCTCGGCCCGTGTCACCCGTTCGGTCACAAGGCGCGACATGCCAGATCCCGGATCGAACCGCGCGCGCCGGGCTTGCCCCATGTCGACCACGACCCGGATGTCGGGAATGGTAAGTGAGGTTTCCGCAATCGAAGTAGCCAGCACCAGTTTGCGACCGCGTTCCACGGGTGCAATCGCGGCGCGCTGGGCAGCAAAAGGCATCGCTCCGAACAGGGGGCGTACCGTACAATCTGCTGGCAACAGTCCGGACAAAGCACCTTCGGTCCGGCGGATTTCGCCCTCACCGGGTAGGAACACCAGCATGCCGCCACCCGTGTCGCGCGTTTCCCGCTCGGCGCGAACGACCAGATCGACCAGCGCGTCCAGACGCCGCGCTTGAACGCCTAAGGGCCGGTCCAACCAACGCGTTTCAACCGGGAAACTACGACCTTCGGACGTGATCAGCGGCGCGTCCATCAATCGACCGACGGGCTCTGCATCCAGCGTTGCGGACATGGCCAACAGTATCAAATCATCGCGCAGCGCGCCGGTGACTTCCAAACACAGGGCCAGCCCGAGATCCGCGTTCAAAGAGCGTTCGTGGAATTCATCGAAGATCACCGCGCCAACACCGGGCAGGTCAGGCTCGGATTGGAGCATTCGGGTCAAAATGCCCTCTGTCACAACCTCGATCCGGGTTGCTTTGGACAGTTTTGCGTCACCGCGCACGCGGTAGCCGACTGTTTCGCCCGCACGCTGGCCAAGTGTTTCAGCCATACGCTCGGCGGTGGCGCGCGCGGCCAGCCTGCGCGGCTCCAGCATCACGATCTTGCCATCGCACAAGCCCGCTTTAAGCATAGCCAGAGGTACGCGTGTCGTTTTACCCGCCCCCGGAGGCGCCTGAAGCACAGCGCGGCCCGAAGCCTTTAGGGCGGCAAGCAACTCTGGGATGGTGTCATCGATTGGCAGGCGTGTCATGCGGGCTTTATCTGCCAACCGTCCGGCAAGGTCCAGTTCCGCAATCGGCGCAGCCCCAAGCCCACGCGCGGTTTGCGAACAAGCGCCACGCGAAGATGGGCAATAAGGAATAAGAAGCGAGTCTTGTGGGCGAATGGGGACATGGTGTGCATTTCCCAAACGGTCTGGACAAACACGGTGTTCCCGCGGCAAGTAGTCATGCCGCAAAAGATCGGGGTTGAAATGGACATACGCAGCCTGGGTGACAGGATTTTGAAAGGCGAGCGTCGTGCGCTGGCCCGCGCAATCACTCTGGTCGAAAGTGGCCGAGAGGATCACAGGGCGGAGGCGGCGGAATTGCTGACCCATTTGGCTAAATCCAATCGGCAATCGCTGCGTATTGGGCTGTCGGGCACTCCGGGCGTTGGTAAGTCCACCTTTATCGAGAGCTTTGGCATGATGCTGATCGAACAGGGCTTGCGCGTGGCAGTGCTGGCGGTTGATCCCAGTTCGACCCGCTCAGGTGGTTCCATTTTGGGTGACAAAACCCGGATGGAACGCTTGAGTCGTGAGAAAAACGCCTTTATCCGACCTTCCCCCAGCCAATCTCATTTGGGTGGTGTCGCAAGGCGGACACGTGAGGCGATTGCCTTGTGCGAGGCGGCTGCTTTCGATGTGGTCCTGATTGAAACCGTCGGTGTTGGCCAGTCCGAGACCGTGGTGTCCGAAATGTCTGATTTGTTCCTGTTGCTTCTGGCACCCGCTGGCGGGGATGAGTTGCAGGGCGTCAAGCGCGGCATCATGGAAATGGCGGATATGATCTTGGTCAACAAGGCAGACGGGGATTTGAAAGCCACCGCGACCCGGACCTGCGCAGATTATGCCGGTGCCTTGCGCCTGTTGCGCAAGCGCCCGCAGGACCCAGAGGGTTTTCCCAAGGCCATGACCGTTTCGGCGGTCGAGGGACACGGGTTAGAGAAGGCCTGGGCCGAGATGCAGTCCCTGGCCCAATCGCGTCGGGATAGCGGCCATTGGGATGCCAATCGCGCCGCTCAAGCGCAGTACTGGTTCGAGCAGGAAGTCCGTGCCGCCCTGTTGGCAAGGTTAACGACCCCGCAGGCGCGGACCGAAATGGCCCATCTTGGTGCTCAGGTGCGCACCGGCGAATTAAGTCCTTCGGCGGCGGCCAAAACCATGCTGGCGTCTTTGCTGCCGCGTTAGGCGAAGCGTCGCGCTGCACAGTTCCGATAAAAGTTTCGTCATTGACTAAAGATCGCAAGGAACCGTGCTATCCTAATGGCCAGAGCGCGCTGGACCGGATTTAATGCCCAGAATTGACGGGACAAACGGTGACGACGATATCGACGTCACAAATGACAACGGAACGCTGAACGGCGTACCGCAGGGCAGCCCAATCGACAATATTCGGGCGCGCGGTGGTGATGACGACATAGACATCACCAACAGTACCATCGCCAATAACGTCCTCGGAAATGCCGGGAATGACACTATCACCGTTACAAACAGTACAGTGGGTGGGCGAATTGCCAGCGGCTCGGATGCGGATACGGTCGATATCACCGGGTCAACCGTCGGTTCCATTCGTCTAGGCAGCGGAAATGACACGCTGAATTTCAGCAGTACAACGGTTGACGGTGATATTCGCGGGGGCGGAGGCACAGACACGCTGAACCTGCCGGCCGGGACAGTTATCGACGACGTCGCGTTTGGCAGGATCACCGTCGAGGACGGTGTTCGTTATTCAGTATCCAGTGGCACGTTTACTCTGCCGTCAGGCATTGCAGTTACCTATTCAGCCTTTGAAAACGGGGCGGGCGTTCCATGCCTTGTCCGGGATACCGGTATCCTGACAGAGAATGAGGTGCGACCAGTTCAATGCCTGCGGATTGGCGAAATGATTTTAACTCTGGAGCATGGGGCTCAGCCGATCCGGTGGATCGGACGGCGCCGGTTTTACCGTGCCGCCTTGATGGACAATCCGCGCCTGTGGCCGGTTCGGATTCTGGCGGGGGCGCTGGGCAACGGGTTGCCCCGGCGCGACCTCTTGGTATCACTTCAGCACAGGATGCTCGTGCGCTCGAAGATCGCAGAGCGGATGTTTGGGACAACTGAGGTTCTGATTCCCGCGATCAAACTGACTGCCCTGCCGGGAATATTCATCGATGACACTGTGCAAAGCGTCGAATATTTTCACCTGCTCTTTGACTGCCACCAAGTCATTTTTGCCGAAGATGCACCGACCGAAAGCCTGTTTCTTGGTGAGGAAGCCCTGAAAACGCTGGGCTCGGATGCCAGACAAGAGATATTCGAGATTTTTCCCAAACTGCGCGACAAAAGGCTGATACTAAAGCCCGCCCGCCTTATTCCGCGTGCGCAGCAGCAGAAGCGTTTGCTTCAGCGGCACCGCAGAAACAAAAAACCCTTGTTGCGGAACACACAACCAACCTGCTCTGGTTAGCAAGCAAAGATTTCGTGCGATCCATCTTGACCCCCTTGGCGATTCCCACTACACGCATCCAACCAGTTTTCGGGCGCGACTTCGGGTTGCGCCTCTTGTGATTTGGCCGCAGGTGTTTTACCCGGCCTCCAGAAACAAAGGAAGAAACCATGTCGCGCCGTTGCGAACTGACCGGAAAAGGCCCGATGACTGGCAACAATGTCAGCCATGCCAACAACAAAACCAAACGTCGTTTCCTGCCGAACCTGAACGATGTTACCTTGCAGTCGGAAACATTGAACCGTGGCGTCAAGCTGCGCATCTCGGCTGCTGCGCTGCGCTCGGTCGATCACCGTGGTGGTCTGGACGCGTTCTTGGCCAAAGCCAAGGATGAAGATTTGTCAGCAAACGCGCTGAAGGTGAAAAAGGAAATCGCGAAGGCGCAAGCCTCGGCCTAATTCCTTTTCAAACCGCGAAGAATTCGAACCCTGTACCGATTGGTGCAGGGTTTTTCTTTGCTCGTCGTTTTTCAATTGGAAATAAATAACTCCGCTTGGTGATATTGTTCACATACACTGCGCTCTCTTTGGCTTATGTTTGTTCATATTCATCTGACGGAGTTCAGTCACATGCCATATAAATCTTCTGATTATTTCTCCCTGTTGGCTGCCTTTATCGGCAAATCGGTTGTGACATGCTTTCGGATGCAACGGCAGGTGAACAGGTTGCATACGAGCCTGACCAAAGGGTCTGTCAAACGTCCACCTGCGGACAGTTGACACGATACCAAGTTCTGCGGGCTTTGGGCGCACTCGATTGTGCTTGAAGCTTGCTTTGTGTCGGGCCTATACCTAGCGCAGGATGAAACCCGTTCTGAACAGACTCTTGCCGTTGGCGGTTTCTCTGCTTGTCATCTTGACAGGGCAGGGCGTGGCTACGTCGCGCGGAATGGATGGCCCGGTAGGGCAGATGGTTCTGTGTACAAGTACAGGCCCGGTGGTGGTCTACATGGACGCCAGCGGACAGCCGACGCGACCTGCACATTTCTGCCCGGACTATGCCTTGACGCTATTGGGCGCGATCGACGTTCCGGTGCTGGATTTACCGTTGGCGTCGAAGGTCACCCAGCCTGCTCCGCCGCGGAAGGCAAACAACTTGATTGCCCTGCCGGTCCCGAGAAAACCAGCGCGAGCACCCCCGCTTCTCCTCTGAAACTATTTGTAATCTCAAAACTAAATCCAAATGAGGAGAGACGCGATGTCCCTCAAATCCAACCTGTTGGCCACGATGGCTGCAGTAACCCTTGCAACAACTGCATTTGCGGAAAGTACGATTGCAGTAGACGATGCCTACGCCCGGTCTTCGGGAAAAACGGCTAAAGCCGGCGCGGCCTTTATGATGATCCAAAACAGCGGTGAAACGGATGACCGGCTAATAGGCGCGAAATCGGATGCGGCTGCGCGGGTAGAGTTGCACACGCATATGATTGATGACGCGGGTGTAGCCAAGATGACCAAGGTCGAAGAAGGCTTTGTTATTCCGGCTGGCGAAACTTATATGCTGCAACGCGGTGGCGACCACGTGATGTTTATGGGTTTGACTGCACCTTTTGAGCAGGGCGCTAAGGTTCCCGTTACACTGATTTTTGAAAACGCCGGGGAAGTCGAAATAGAGATTCCGGTTGATCTTGATCGTAAAGACAAGGGCGGTCACGGGTCTCATTCCAACTAGGGCAACGCCTGTCTTCGGGCCGCGGTGCGGCCGTCATCCATGCGTCAGGCCGGGTCATACCCGGCCTGTTGTCGTTTTCGCCGATCCGTTAGCGATTGACTACCCGCATGGCAACACGGTCATGGGCGCGTTTGAATCGTGCAGTCAGCCAGAACATTGTCGCAGAAAACGCCAGTGCGCCGAAAGCGATGGCCCAACCCAGCGCGACCATGCCGCTGCCGGGCCAGAATATGAGAACCAGTCCGATCAGCAGTGCGATAATCCCCGAATTGCGGACCGATGGCGCGTCGGGATGCTGATCCGACATTTGTCGCCATGCCATCAGAGAACCAACCCCGACAATGAGTGCCCACGCACCCAAGAGGAAGAAGGTCAGGCGCGCCACGCCCTCAGGCCAGATCAACAGCACCAAACCAATCAGAAGCGCGCCTATACCGACCCCTCCAATCAGACCGCGCCGCCCAAAGCCCAGCAGCGTCAGGCTGCCATCCACGATCAAGACCAAGCCAACAAGGCGCAACAGCAAGGAAATACTGCCAGTTGGCCAGAACAGTGCTGCAATCCCCAGAAGCCCTGCCAAAATACCGCGCAGGAGGAACGTCCACCAAAGCCCCGCGAGTTGATCGCCAAGGGCATCACGGTTGTCCAGGCTACCCAACTCAAGGATTTCCTCGCGAGGGGAATTGGGATCGGTCATTATATCCTCCTGACGCATCAGGGCTTCACTATAGGTTAAGATCTCGGTGTGTGTCTGCCGTTATCTACGGCTGAGCAGACCCTCTACCCAGCGCGGGACCGTTTCCGTTGCCGGACCGAGTATGACATTGTCAAAGCTGGAAGCGCCAGACGAGGGGTCAAGGTTCAGTTCCACCGTGCGGGCGCCGGAGTGTTGGGCTTCGTGCACGAAGGCGGCGGCGGGGTAGACCTGACCCGAGGTACCAATGGCTGCAAATAGGGTCGCTTCGGCCAGGTGGTCATAGATTTCATCCATGAAATACGGCATCTCGCCAAACCAGACTACATCGGGGCGGGCTGCAGGGGCGGTGCAGGCTGTGCAGGGCTCACCTACCATCATCTCGGGCGGAGCAGGCCATCGATGACCACAGGACGCACAAAGCGCACCGGCGAGTGTACCGTGCATGTGGATCACGCCTTGCGCACCGGCGGCTTCGTGCAGGCTGTCAACATTCTGGGTGACGAGTGTGACCTTGCCGTGGAAATCTTTTTGAAGGCGCGCCAGGGCCGCATGCGCCGCATTGGGTCGCGCCTTTGCGGCTTGTATGCGGCGAGCGTTGTAAAATTCATGAACTAGGCCAGGGTTGCGTGCGAACCCTTCGGGCGTGGCGACGTCCTCGATCCGGTGCTGTGACCACAACCCGCCTTCGTCGCGAAAGGTGCCCAGCCCGCTTTCGGCGGAAATCCCGGCCCCGGTCAAAATGACGATCTTTTCCATCTTAGCCTCATGCGATAACCCTTGCCCATGACCCACCGTATCCTCTTTGTCTGCTTGGGCAATATCTGCCGTTCCCCCGCTGCCGAGGGCGCGTTCCGCGCACGTGCGCCGCATTGCATCACCGACAGTGCCGGGACCTCGGGATGGCATATTGGTGATCCGCCTTATGGGCCGATGCAGGCTGCAGCGCGTGCACGCGAAATTGACCTCAGCAACCTACGGGCACGGCAATTTGTGGCCGAGGATTTTGACAGTTTTGATCTGATCATAGGAATGGACGCAGATAACATCAGGAATATCGAGGAACTGCGGCCTGCCGGAAACGAAACGCCTGTGCGATTGCTTACAGATTTTGCGCCAGAGATGGGTACGGATCATGTGCCGGACCCCTATTACACGCGGGACTTTGATGGCGCTTTGGACTTGATCGAAGCCGCTGTTGCGGGACTTGACGCGTATCTTCGGCGCTAACCCATTACCCTGAGGCGATCCGCAAGCCACGGCAGTTGTGCCAGCGCCGGATCAACGACCTGGTTGCGCATCAAGCGGCGCATCATGCCGGCAACATCCTGCGGCACCTGATCAGACCAGTCGTTTCGCGTAAACAAGGAAATGGTGCGTGCGAAATCACCGAACGGGGCGGGGTGTGCCTCTAGCGCGTCGTGAAACCGTGTGGCCCGCATGTAGCCAAGCGGCGTGGTGATCGCCCAACCCAACCCGCGCGCCACCATCGCCATCAGGGCCAGATGCGAGCCGATCTCGAAACGTTCCTCGTAGTTGAGCTTGTGCCGCGCCAAGTGGGCCTCAATCTGCCGGCTGATGAGTTGTTCGCGGGCGTAGCGCAGAAACGGCAATTCCTGAACCGCATCTGTTGCACCTTTCGGCGTTACCAGAATAAACGGATCCTGCACCAGCGGGTATTCGACCACGTCTTCGAGCACCTCACCGGAATGGGCCGAAACCACCAGATGCAGGCGCTGTGCCTCAAGCTCGTCGAACAGGTCGAGGCTTGGCAGGGTGATTAGCTTGAACTTTGACCGGGTCAGGCTGTCGGCCAACAACGTGGCCAGCCGTGGGGTCAGATCATTGTCGAAATCATCAATCAGCCCGATGGACAGCGTGGTGAGATGACCCAGATCCATCAAGGTCAGCTCGCTCTGGGCCATTTGCAGCTCGGCCAGAACCGCCTCGGTCCGGGCAAGAAAGCTGCGTCCGGCCTGGGTCAAACGCATCGGACGCCGACCGTGATCCACCAGGTCGGTGCCCAGAGCATTTTCCAGATTGCGCAGTTGCTGCGACACCGACGGTTGGCTGAGCCCCGTGATCTCGGCTGCCTGTGCAACCGAGCCCGTCCGCGCCAAAGCCTCGAACACTTCGAGCCCGCGCAGGGTCAGCCCTTTCACTACCATCAGATATCCCTTTCGCTGCGCCTTTTCTGGGGTGCAGCGCGGGTCAGGTCAAGGTTTCAAATCTGGTCAGCTGCAGACGGCCTGCGCCATCTGGCCAAAGTTCTGATACCGATCCCACAGCGCATCGTCACGCGCCGTCCGCGACATCTTTAGCTCTTGCGCCTGATGAGGGTCCTGAAACCATTTCGAGATGGTCTTCTGATCACTGCGCGTCAGCGCCTGATCTGCCACACGCTGAATGCAATTGCACCGGTCGCGCGTTGCCTCTGCCCGGTCGGATGCAAGGCAGGCGCGTTTAATATTCGCCGCCTCAAGGGATTTTGGCGCCACAGCCAAGATAGACGTGGCACAAAGTGCGATCAGAAGGAACTTTGTCATGCTCATGCCTCGTTGTTTTGCCTGCCCGGACGGGTCTTTTGCCCCTCTCAGTCTAGGCGGAAGTATGAATCAAACGGGGTGCCTGTTCAATGGCCAAGATTTCCCGTATCAAAAATACCGCTTCGCGTCTTGTAAGCGCTAATCTTGCCGTTTTTGTGGCTGCCGAGGCAAGGCCTGCAAGGTCGCTGAAAAACAAGCTGTCCGGATTCCCAGCGCAGGACGCCGGAGAAGACAAAAGGCTTTCAGACGCCGCGCCATTTGCTTGGATCACAGCGTGCTGGTCCAGCAAAAGGTGATGATAACACGCGGTTTTCTTGTTGGACAGCCATGCAGCGCCAGCGTCGACAAAACTTATGGCCGGGGCAAACACCTCTAACGAACCGAAATGCAATTCGGCCATGGCGTGCGTGATCAACAGCCTATGTTGCTGCGACACCAGCAGGGGTGTAAAATTTGACAGCGTACCACGGGGGATTTCGACCATTTTAAACCGCGCGGTCGCGATCACATTTTGCATTCCGACCCACCGCACGGGGACATATCCACTGTCTTGCGTCCAGACCTTATCGCCCGGTTTCAATTTTTCTATGCGGATCTGGCCTTGATCAGTGCGAATCCACGTGCCGCGGTCATAGCAGATCGGTGTGACGTAATCGGCTGCTTGGAAACTTGGCCCTTCCTGCGTATCGACCACAGTCAGCTTCACCCCGGCTGGTGGGAAATCGCCGGGGCCGCCGATAAATGCGATGCCTTCGACGGTTGCGTAGGACAGGTTCGAGTTGTTTACGTTGAACGCCACGGCCTGCCATGTGTTGGTGCCATCGGTCAGCGTGATGCCATATTCGGCCTCGACCCGGGTGCCAGCGTTGAACAGAACGCCGTCGATCGTCTGATCACCGTCCAGACGTTGGTTCCCGTCATTGTCAGCAAATCTATTATCGTTGCCGTTATCTCTGATAAAAACCTCGGTCGCAGACCTCGAGTCGATCGTGATTGTTTCACCAATCAGATGAATCCCGGTCCCCTGATTGAGGCCGTCGAGCCCCTGCGGAACCGAGACCGAGACCTGGCTTTCTCCCAGTATGAAAATGGAATATCTCGCCATAAATTACACTGCTCTTGAATTGGTGTTTTGCTCTCTTGCTAGCAAAATCACCTCTTGACCTCAATTTTAGGTGAACGGCACAGGTGTAACTGTTGCAAATGGCAAACGAACGTGGCGCTTCGCCGCTTGACGGGGCCTCATTCTGCGGACATATCCCACTGCATGACAGACCTTGCTCATATCCGTAATTTCTCCATCGTCGCGCATATCGACCATGGCAAATCCACCCTTGCCGACCGGCTCATACAAGAGACCGGGACGGTGCAGGATCGCGACATGAAGGAACAGTTGCTTGACAGCATGGATATCGAGCGTGAACGCGGCATTACCATCAAGGCCAACACGGTCCGTATCGACTATACCGCCGATAATGGCGAGAAGTACGTGCTGAACCTGATCGACACCCCCGGCCACGTGGACTTTGCCTATGAGGTCAGCCGCTCCATGCGCGCGGTTGAAGGTTCCCTGCTGGTTGTTGACTCGACCCAAGGGGTCGAGGCGCAGACGTTGGCCAACGTGTATCAGGCCATCGACGCCGATCATGAGATCGTGCCGGTGCTGAACAAGATCGACTTGCCCGCGTCCGACTGTGACCGTGTCGCCGAACAGATCGAGGATGTGATCGGCATCGACGCCACCGACGCCATTCAGGTTTCCGCCAAGACGGGGCAGGGCATCCACGAAACACTTGAGGCCATCGTGCAGAAACTGCCTGCACCGCAGGGCAATCTCGACGCGCCGCTCAAGGCGATGCTGGTCGACTCGTGGTACGACGCCTATCTCGGCGTCATCGTTCTGGTCCGCATCATGGACGGCACGTTGAAAAAGGGCATGCGGGTCAAGTTCATGTCGAACGGCACCCTGCACCATGTCGACCGCGTCGGCGTCTTCCGCCCTGCAATGGAGATGGTCGACAGCCTTGGCCCCGGTGAGATTGGTTTCCTGACGGCGTCCATCAAACAGGTCCGCGACACCCGCGTTGGTGATACCATCACCATTGACCGCAACGGCACCGACAAGGCTTTGCCTGGCTTCAAACCTGCGCAGCCGGTGGTGTTCTGCGGTCTATTCCCCGTCGATTCAGCCGAATTCGAAGACCTGCGCGACGCGATCGAAAAACTGGCGCTGAACGATGCTTCGTTCTCTTACGAAATGGAAACCTCGGCCGCGCTGGGCTTTGGCTTCCGCTGTGGCTTCCTGGGCCTGCTGCACCTTGAGGTCATCCGTGACCGTATCGAACGCGAATATGATATCGAGCTTATCACCACCGCGCCGTCGGTGATCTACCACGTCTTCATGAAAGACGGTGAGATGATCGAGCTGCACAACCCCGCCGACATGCCTGACTTGTCCAAGGTCGACCACCTTGAGGAGCCGCGCATCAAGGCGACCATTCTGGTGCCCGACGAATACCTCGGCGACGTGCTGAAACTCTGCCAGGACCGCCGCGGCATCCAGATGGATCTGACCTATGCGGGCCAACGCGCCATGGTCGTCTATGACCTTCCCCTGAACGAGGTTGTCTTCGACTTCTACGACCGCTTGAAATCGGTCACAAAGGGCTATGCGTCGTTCGACTACCAGATGACCGGATACCGTGAGGACGCGCTGGTCAAGATGTCGATCCTTGTAAACGACGAACCCGTCGACGCGCTATCCACCATGGTCCACCGCGACCGGGCCGAGATGCGGGGCCGGGCGATGTGCGAAAAACTCAAGGACCTGATCCCGCGCCATATGTTCAAGATCCCGATCCAGGCCGCCATCGGAGGCAAGGTCATCGCCCGCGAAACCCTCTCGGCCCTGCGCAAGGACGTGACCGCCAAATGCTACGGAGGCGACGCCACGCGGAAACGCAAACTGTTGGACAAGCAGAAGGCGGGTAAGAAGAAGATGCGTCAGTTCGGGAAGGTCGATATCCCGCAGGAGGCGTTTATCTCGGCTTTGAAGATGGATAGTTAGTCGGGCGCCTACTACCGCTTTGGCTACTCCATCTTTCCATCTTCGTTGCGTTTCTTTCGAGCCAACAACTTCCACAAATTCGGCTGGATTGCGATTTGCAAAACGCTGGATGGCAGCCCGCCCAGCCTCGAAATAAACGGGTCTTTCCGAAAGATGTTCGAAGCCAGTGTTCTTTTCATCCCCGCGGGAGTTGTCCCAAAAGCCCAGATGTGTCGCCGCCTTCCTTAGATGGTGATCGGTCCAGGGAAACCAATCACCAAAGATTTTTACTATCGGGTCCTTGAGGACCCGAGCCGCTCTTTTGGGTAGCAAAGGTTTTCGAGGGTCCTTCTCTGAGGGAACGGTGAGTTTGACTTGTCCTCTTATCTGAAAGGCTGGCGCTCCATTGTCCTCCACCAATTTCGCACGATCAATGATATTCAAACTTCTTGCTGCTGCTTCCGGAACCCAAAGTGTAACGTTTTCATCCGCTCTTCCGTATTTTCGGAAGTCAGCAACTGCGACATTCTCGTAGCCAATCTCCTCCGCGCGGTTAAGTAGAGACAGGATTGAGTTTCTAATTTTTGTATCCCGCCAATTGAGGATGCTGCCGAATTCTTCTCCCGAAATTGGTTTGGTTTGCCCAGACCGCCGCGAATATACGACTCCTTGGGAGAGAACAGTGGCGTTTTTTTTCTCTTTTGTCTGGATATCCTTGATGGCGATTATCGGTCGATTAGGATGCGTTTCTACTAGCATCTCTAAAACGCGTAGGCCGTCGATTTTGTGCTCAATGACTTGAACTTCTGGTGCGGGATAGAGGCTAGAAAAAACTAAATCTTGAATTGCTGCTTCATCCAGAAACTCTTTCACACCAGTCACGTAGCGTGGACGATCACTAACGCCGAACACAATTCTACCGCCTTTCCCATTTGCGAATCCGGCAATGGTTTTTAAGCACTTTCTTATAGCATTTGAATCGCCGCTTTCCTTGAACTCTAGGTCTGTGCGTTCGCGAGAACTTACTTTCCAGCGGCCATCGGGTTCCTGATTGCAACCTAGTAATTTGGTGAGAGACATTTGAATTTTTTTATTCAGTTGTTGTTACACAAACACTATTAACACTCTGATTGCTTTGATCAACTATTGCTTGTGTTTGCGGGCTCCGCTGCAAACCTAACTTAATTGGTCACAACTCGGTTCTTTTCCAAACAACGTCGCGCACGGCGGCGCTGCCGGGCTGTGCTGACACGCCCCTCAGACCAACGCCGCCCTGCACCCGAAAAAAAACCAACCCACCTAACAATCCAATGGGCCATTCATTAAGTTTCCCTGACGTAACTTGCAGCGCCTTCAAGCCACCCCAATCTCGTAGTCACAGGTTTCACGTAGCCTGCGGATCGGGTTGTCCTACAGAACCGGCCCGTCCGACAGGTGAACCGATGCGTTTCCGGCCCGTCCGGTCTGTAGGGGGTACTGGCTGCGGTTGGTCGCGGCGCGTAATAGGTAATCCCGGTCGGGTCGGAGCGCTTCTCATCAACGGACACCTTAACTCGGCTGTGTGTTGTCTTGCGGAAATGCCGGCGTCCGATCTTGCTCTGCTTGCTCAGCGCGCCATTGATGACGGTCGCTGGCAATGTGATTCGAGGGAAATGGGGCCCGAGGCTCTAAGAATGCCCCCGGTTTTGACTGCTCAAGCAGCCCGATGACCTTCGCACCTGCAGAAAACACGCGATATTTGGAAGTTTTCGGCCAAATTGACTTATCCACCAGTAAAGCTGCACCGCAGCAAGATTTCCCCGGTTATCCACAAAGCTCTCCAGCCGGATATCAACATCTTATCCCCGTCAAATTTTCATGCTGCAGTGCTATTTTCTTGTCGGACACTCAGACCAATGCAACAGTCATTCCATCGCAACGGTTCTCAGGAACCCGAGCGGAGCGCAAAGGCCAGGGGGTCGCAGCGGTGGAAGAGAGTTCTAGGACTTTGTCTTTCACAGCAGGGACTTACCGGTGGGTGATTGGCTGGATCGGAGTTACCTTCGGATCAGATGGTCATCTTCTCGGACGGCCAGCGCGTGCTGCGAAGTGCCGCTAGGTGCTAAGCAGTGGTTTCGGCCCTTTCCGGGGCTGAGGCAACCGGTTCGGAACGTCCCCCGGACGTACCGATCCACTAAGGCGTCAGGAGTGTCCGCAAGGATACATGCATGGACCGCGTCTGCGCACCTGACGCCTTTTCCTTTACGCGTCTTAGAAGAACAAGCAGGGCACCACTCTATCCCTTGTTGTACAAGGAAACGGGGTTCTTGTGATGCCACAAGAACCCCGTCGACGTGTCAGAAATGCAATACCGCGTCTATGCACCTGTATGACTGTACTTACAGTGTGTCGGTGTCGATTTCAACTACATCTTGGGCGCGAGGCCCATAGAGTCACAGATTGTAGGGGGCGGTCTACAGGCTCTGCTGAACGTCCGTGGCCGCATTCTGGATCGCGTCGCCAGCTTTCTCAATATCTTTGCCAGCGCCTTTTGCCGTTTCGCAGGCGGTAAGGGTAAACAAGGCAAGCCCCAACAGAATCGCACGGATCATCGGTGTCTCCATTTGTATCAGTCGAATGCTGCGTAACAGTTTTCCCAGCGTGGAACCAGACCATACAACTCAGACTGACCCGATATGAAATGAAGGTTTGAGCAGAGCGTTTGCAGTGCAGACTCTGATGGCCCCGACAGGTGGTGCGCAGACCTCGTGTTGCGCTTTTCATCACAGAGAACGAGCGGACCGCCCCGCGACGGAACCGGTCGGACTGCGCTCTTAGCGAAACCAAGGGAAAACTGTTCAAGCTCGGCCTGGATCACAACTGCAACACAAGCAGATAACCACGTCGGGCCATCAGAGTCGTAATTCTGCGCCGTAGGAGGTGATGGGCGCGCTACTCCTCACCGTTGAATAGATCGTATACGAGTTCAAGCAAGCGGCGCGGGCGGTCATCTGCAAGGCGATAGTAAATTGCCTTGCCCTCCCGTCGCGGTACAACAAGCCCCTCAAGCCGCAAACGTGACAGTTGCTGCGACACGGCGGCCTGTCGGGCTGACAACAGCTCTTCCAGTTCGGTTACGGATTTTTCACCCGACACCAGATGGCACAGGATCATCAACCGGCCCTCGTGGCTGATGGCCTTCAGGAAATTTGCCGCGTGGGCGGCGTGGGCGACCATCTTGTCGAAAGCCTCGGGCGTTGCATCCTGCGATACTTGGGTAAGGGCCATTGGTTATTTCCTTGTTTGCCCCAGGAGCGGGGTAGTTTGTGAGTGGTTTCGGTGCTTTTGAATAGAACCCTAGCTATATAGTCTGTCTGAGCATTTCTACATGCACGGATCAAAATGGTGTGATGTGAAGGTGTTAATATGTGATTAACTTTTTTCACCCGGGTCCTCGCCAACGCCTGTTTTGCTGTCGTATCGCCGCGGTAGTGGATGAAGTATCGAGGCCCCCTTGCAGCCCCCCGATGGCGACACTAAGACTCGGGTAACGTTTTTTTGGGTAGTGTCCCAATCCATAGCAAACAGGCAGGTTCATAATGTTCGATCCAGTTGACACCTACATGAATACGCTCGTCCCCATGGTGGTCGAACAGACCAGCCGGGGCGAACGCGCTTACGACATTTTCTCGCGCCTTTTGAAAGAGCGGATCATTTTTATCAATGGTCCGATCCACGACGGGATGAGCCATCTGGTGGTCGCTCAGCTTTTGCATCTTGAGGCGGAAAACCCCAGCAAGGAAATCTCGATCTACATCAACTCGCCCGGTGGTGTTGTGACCAGCGGTTTGTCGATCTACGATACAATGCAGTACATCAAGCCGAAATGTTCGACATTGGTCATCGGTCAGGCGGCGTCGATGGGGTCGGTTTTGCTGGCCGGTGGCGAGAAGGGGATGCGGTTTTCTCTGCCTAACAGCCGGATCATGGTTCACCAGCCCAGCGGCGGATATCAGGGTCAGGCCAGCGATATCATGATCCATGCGGCCGAGACGCAGAAACTGAAAGATCGCCTTTACGACATTTATGTACGACACACGGGGCAGACCAAAAAGGCGGTTGAAAAGGCGCTGGATCGCGACAATTTCATGAGCCCGGAAGAAGCAAAAGATTGGGGTCATATCGACGAGATCGTCGAAAATCGCGCCAAAATGGACGGCGAGGACTCCTGAACTCATACCCGCGCGTCGGTGGCGCGGGTAACATTTTGAGATTGTAGCCGTCTCGGTGCTGGCCTAAGCTGCACCATAAGACAATAAGCGCGGCCGGATGACGGCCGCAGGGAAGAAGCCCGAAAGGTAGAACATGGCGACGAATTCAGGCGGTGACGGCAAGAACACGCTCTACTGTAGCTTCTGCGGCAAGAGCCAGCATGAGGTGCGCAAGCTGATTGCCGGACCGACCGTGTTTATCTGCGATGAATGCGTCGAACTTTGCATGGATATCATCCGCGAGGAAACCAAGGCCAGCGGACTGAAATCCTCGGATGGTGTTCCGACGCCAAAAGACATATGCGAGGTTTTGGACGATTACGTAATCGGTCAGGCCACTGCCAAGCGCGTTCTGTCGGTTGCGGTTCACAACCATTACAAGCGCCTCAATCATGCTCAGAAAGCGGGCAGCGATATCGAGTTGGCAAAATCCAACATCCTGCTGATCGGCCCGACGGGGTGCGGCAAGACCCTGCTGGCACAAACGCTGGCGCGGATTTTGGATGTTCCGTTCACCATGGCGGACGCGACGACGCTGACAGAAGCCGGCTATGTGGGTGAGGATGTTGAGAACATCATTCTCAAACTTTTGCAGGCCAGCGAATACAATGTTGAGCGCGCGCAGCGCGGTATCGTCTACATCGACGAGGTCGACAAGATCACGCGCAAATCCGAAAACCCCTCGATCACACGCGATGTGTCGGGTGAGGGCGTGCAACAGGCGCTGCTTAAGCTGATGGAGGGCACCGTGGCCAGCGTACCGCCGCAAGGTGGGCGTAAGCATCCGCAGCAAGAATTTCTGCAAGTGGACACCACGAACATCCTGTTCATCTGTGGTGGAGCGTTTGCCGGGCTTGACAAAATTATCGCGCAGCGTGGCAAAGGCTCGGCAATGGGTTTTGGTGCTGATGTGCGTGACAATGACGAACGCGGCGTAGGCGAGATCTTCCAGGATCTGGAGCCTGAAGACCTGTTGAAATTCGGATTGATCCCTGAATTCGTCGGTCGTCTGCCGGTGTTGGCAACGCTTGAAGATTTGGACGAAGATGCGCTTGTCACGATCCTGACCAAGCCTAAAAATGCCCTGGTTAAGCAATACCAGCGGTTGTTTGAGCTGGAAGATGTTGAGCTGGCCTTTACGGATGACGCGTTGAAGTCGATCGCCAAGAAGGCCATCGAACGCAAAACCGGAGCGCGTGGCCTACGCTCGATCCTGGAAGACATCCTACTGGATACGATGTTCGAACTGCCTGGCATGAAGAATGTGACCGAAGTTGTGGTCAACGAAGAGGCAGTGTCGTCCGACAAGCAGCCGTTGATCATTTACGCGGATGCAGCAGAGTCGGCCTCGGCGGGATAAGTCCTTAACAGTCAATCAGAGATGGCGCGGCAAAGACCGCGCCTTTTTCATGTGAGGTCAACATGACGATCAAACGTATATCTTCGGGCGGAGAGTATGAGGCCAAAGTCGGCTATTGCCGTGCGGTTGTTGCAAATGGGTTCGTTTTTGTGGCCGGAACTTGCGCGCAGGGTGACGATATTCCGGAAGACATCGTTGGTCAGTGCCAGTCAGCGCTTGATGCGATTGGTAAAGCGTTGGCCGAGGCTGGCGCAAGTTTCGCAGATGTCGTCAGGGTGAACTATTACCTTCCGGACATGAGCGAGTTTGAACTGTGTTGGCCGCTACTGGTTGAAACATTCGGCGCGAATCCCCCGGCCGCTACTGTGACAGAATGCAACTTAATTACTCCTAAAGACCGTATTGAGATCGAAGTGACCGCTGCGTTGCCATAATAGTGAGTGCGGTCCTAGCGACACTGGACCTTGGCGTGCCTTTGGTCCATATCTGCGGTGACAGAAATGCCGGAGGCAGCCGATGGGTATCTTGAACACACTATTGCGGGCCGTGACCTGGTGGAATGGGGCCACTTTGGGCACGCAAATTTACACTGCGCGGAAGGGCCAAAAAGTCGGCGAGGACAATGAGGGCAACGTCTTTTATCGCAACGCCGATGACAGCAAACGCTGGGTGATTTTCAATGGCGAGGCCGAGGCCAGCCGGATCGATCCTGATTGGCATGGCTGGTTGCACCGGACGTGGGATGAGCCGCCGACCGATAAGCCGCTAAAGCACAAGACCTGGGAAAAGCCGCATCAGGAAAACCTGACAGGCACTGCGATGGCCTATACGCCTGCCGGATCTCTGCGCCGCAAGGACCCGGTCGAACGCACGGACTATGAGGCCTGGAGCCCGGAATAAACGAGGCGAGCAATGTCGAGTTACAATTTAACCGAAGTATTGGTCGGTGGGGCCGTATTGGCCTCTGCCGTTGCGTTTGGCGTGTATGCCAGCCAGTCCACCGGACTGTCGCAGAGCGCCACGGGCTACCAGTTAGAGGCTTCGTTTCGCTCACTCGAAGGGGTGAGCGTTGGTACGGATGTACGGCTCGCCGGTGTCAAGATCGGTACGGTGACAGGGGTAGACCTGAACCCTGACACTTACCGTGCGGACACGACGTTCACGATCCGGGATGGCATATTGGTGCCTGACGATAGCGCCATTGTAATCTCGTCCGAAGGGTTGCTCGGTGGCAATTTTGTCGAAGTAATGCCCGGTGGTTCGCCGTTTTTCTTTGAACCCGGTGATCAGGTTACGGATACACAAGGCGCGGTCAGCCTTATATCGCTCTTGGTCAAATTCGTGGCCGGAGATGGCAGCGAATGAAACACTTTGCCCTTGGCGCTGCACTGTTGGCCGCGACGACTGTTTCAGCACAACAAAAGGTCCAGTCCGGCCCCGGGGCGATTCTGCGAGGGCTGGACAAGGTCAGCGGCCAGACCGTGGATGTCGAAATGCAAAGCGGTCAAAGCGGAGAGGTTTTTGGACTGGACGTCGCTTTGGGTGATTGTCGCTATCCGCCGGAAAACCCGACGGGTGATGCCTTTGCCTATCTGACGATATGGGAAAAAGGAAAGTCGGATCAGCTATTTGACGGGTGGATGATCGCGACCTCTCCGGCGTTGAATGCGCTTGATCACGCCCGTTACGATGTCTGGGTCATACGTTGTATAACGCCCTCGGCTGATTGAGCCAGTGGCGCAGTGAAATCAGCGCTGGCGTTAATCGCCTCTTCCAGTTCCTTTCGGTATTGCGAGCGCGGAATTTCGATCGCGCCAAGGGACGCCAAGTGCGCCGTGAGGAACTGAGTATCGAACAATCGAAAACCGGTTTGACGCAGACGATCCACCAGATAAGCCAATGCGATCTTTGAAGCGTCCTTCCGGCGGGAAAACATGCTCTCGCCGAAAAAGGCTGCCCCCAGCGTGACGCCGAAAACGCCGCCAACCAATTGGTCGCCCTCCCAAATCTCTAGTGAGTGCGCCTGACCTGAGTGATGGATTTTCAGGTATAGGGCGCGCAACTCAGCATTGATCCAGGTATCAGAACGGTCGGCACAGCCATCGACCACTCCGGCGAAGTCCTTGTTGATCGTTACTGAGAACCCGCATTTTCGAATTCGGCGCGCCAGACTGCGGGAAACGTGAAAGCCATCCAAAGGGAACACGCCGCGAAACTTGGGATCAACCCAGAACAGTTCTGCCGCGTTGCGGTGCTCGGCCATCGGGAAGATACCGATGGAATAGCCGTGCAGTAAAAGGTCCGGGGAAAGGCTCATCTGGAATGCTCAAGGGGCGAAGGATTGGTGTCCTTCGCCCCCGGTATGTTACTGGGCCATGTTTTCCTCAAGCCAGTGCTCCAACCAGTGAATGTTGTAGTCACCGCTGTGAATGTCGGGATCCTGCAACAGGGCGTGAAACAGAGGTACTGTGGTGTCAATGCCATCGACGATCAGTTCACCCAGCGCGCGTTCCAGCCGTGCCAGTGCCTCGGCCCTGTCGCGGCCCTGAACAATCAACTTGGCGATCAGCGAGTCGTAGTAAGGCGGGATCGAGTACCCGTCATACAGCGCCGAATCCATCCGCACACCCAGACCGCCGGGCGCATGATAGGCCGTGATCTTGCCAGGGCAGGGGGAGAAGTTCGGCAGTTTCTCTGCATTGATCCGAACCTCGATGGCGTGGCCGTTGATCTCCAGATCGTCCTGGCTGAACGACATCTCTTCCCCGGCGGCGACAAGAATTTGCTCGCGCACCAGATCGACACCAAAAATGCCTTCGGTTACAGGGTGTTCCACCTGAAGGCGCGTATTCATCTCGATGAAATAAAACTCGCCGTTTTCATACAGGAACTCGATTGTGCCCGCGCCGATATAGTTGATTTTTGCTACGGCATCGGCACAAATCTTGCCGATCTTGGCGCGTTCTTCGGGGGTGATGCAGGGGCCGGGGGCTTCTTCGAACACCTTTTGGTGGCGGCGTTGCAGCGAACAGTCACGCTCACCCAAATGCACCGCGTTGCCCTTGCCGTCACCAAAGACCTGAATCTCGATATGGCGAGGTGTCGTCAGGTATTTCTCGATGTAAACCTCGTCATTGCCAAAGGCGGCTTTGCCTTCGGCGCGCGCTGTCAGGAACGCGCTTTCCATCTCATTGGCGCTGCGGGCGACTTTCATGCCACGTCCGCCACCACCGGCAGTGGCCTTGATGATGACGGGATAGCCGAACTCTTCACCGATCTTTTTTGCAGCTTCCAAATCAGGCACGCCACCGTCCGATCCGGGAACGCAAGGAACACCCAGTTCCTTCATCGTGTCCTTGGCGGTGATCTTGTCACCCATGACTCGGATGTGTTCTGCGGTAGGACCAATGAAGGTAATGCCGTGATCTTCAACGATCTGAACAAACTCAGAGTTTTCGGACAGGAAGCCATAGCCCGGATGGATCGCCTGCGCGCCGGTGATTTCACAAGCCGAGATGATGGCGGGTACCGAAAGATAGCTTTGCGGGCTGGGGGCCGGACCGATACACACCGATTCGTCTGCCATGCGCACATGCATCGCGTCGCTGTCGGCGGTGGAGTGGACGGCGACCGTCTTAATCCCCATCTCGCGCGCGGCGCGGATGACGCGCAAGGCGATCTCGCCTCGGTTGGCAATCAGGATCTTGTCGAACATGGGCCCGCCTTACTCGATGATGACCAGAGGGGAGCCGAACTCCACTGCATCGCCGTCTCCGACCAGAATGCGTTTTATTGTGCCCGCTTTGGGCGCGTGGATGTGGTTCATGGTCTTCATCGCTTCGACGATCAGCAGCGTGTCGCCTTCGGACACAGATGCGCCGACCGAGATGAATGCGGGCGCGCCCGGTTCGGGTTGCATGTAAACGGTACCAACCATGGGTGACGTCACCGCGCCGGGATGGTTTGCCGGGTCTTCAACAACGGCGGGCGCATCGGCAGGGGCAGGGGCAGGGGCAGGGGCGGCAGTGGGTGCGGCAGGTGCAGCGGTCGGAACGGCGACCTGAACCGGAGCGGCAGCGGCCTGGGTCAATCGGCTGACGCGTACGTTCAGGCTGTCTTCTTCGCCATATTCACGTTTGACCTGCAATTCCGTCAGGTCGTTTTCGCGCAGCAATTCTGCCAGTGCCTTGATGAATGCCACATCCGCTTCGTGTTTGGTGTCTGTCATGAGTGTCCTCGACGGTTCCCCTTTGGCCCGTCTGTTCCTGCGGGCTTTGGTCTGATTACGCAGCGTTATAAGCCAAGCGCCCGGTCATGAAAAGCGCAGTCTGGCCTTGTGGGAAGGCGGTTTTTTCAGGTTTTCGCAAGGCAAAAGGTGTTAAAGCGGCATACCCGAAAGTTTCGCCACCAGTTCGGGTAGTTTGCGAGCACCGAATTTTTCCAGCAGGCGCGCGCGGTAAGCTTCGATCGTGCGATAACTCAACTCCAACTCTGCCCCGATTTCTTTTGCCGATAGTCCACGGCAGGACAGGATGGCGACCTCGCGTTCGCGGGCGGTCAGTTCAACCAGCGGACGTTCCTCGGAAATGTCGGAAAAGCTCCAGATACCATGGCGGAACGGATCATCGGGCGTCAGTGAGCGCCCACGCGCGCGGCACCAAAACAAACCGCCATTGCGCCGCCGCATGACCCGTTCGTCCGTGTAATATCCGGTATCACGCATCACTTGCAGACTGCGGGCACCAATACGCTCCCAATCGGCGACAGATGGGTAAAGGTGCAGCAGCGGCATGTTGCGGTAGTCTGCGGCTTCACCGCCAAAGGTGCGGGCGAACTGCAAATTGCACCGCCGGATGACCCGGTTTTCCAGTTCGACCAATCCGATTGGGGCATATTCAAAGGCGGGATCGCTCATCGTGCTATCGTGCCGGTAATTCATCGAAAATAGAAGGGGTGGTGCGCAGATTCTGGCCTGGGTTGTGGTGCGGAGTCCTGTTTCAGTTTGTTAAGTCTGTAAATGCACTATGAAAATAAGTAAATAAATACTACAAATACAACAAGAGTTCTGAAAATTACGGGATGATCTCAACGGATGGTTTCGCTAAGGGAGGGGCGAGAGCATGCGCGATACTTTGACAGGTAGCCGTATACGGGAAAGGCGGCAGATCGCCGGTCTGCGGCAGGCCGAGCTGGCGCGGCAGGTTGGGATTTCAGCCTCATACCTGAACCTTATCGAACACAATCGCCGACGGATTGGTGGCAAACTGTTGATGGATATTGCATCGGCGTTGACGGTGGAACCTTCGGTGCTGACGCGCGGGATCGAGGCGACTTTGATCTCGGCGCTGCGCGAGGCTGCGGCGGATTCCGTCGGGCAGAAGGCCGAGTTGGACGGATTAGAGGAATTCGCCGGTCGCTTTCCCGGATGGGCGGGCGTTCTGGCGCAGATGCACCGCCGGGTCGTGTCCCTTGAGCGTACAGTTGAAACGCTGTCTGATCGCCTTACACATGACCCGCATCTGGCCGCATCCATGCATGAGGTTTTGTCGACCGCTGCTGCGATTCGCTCAACCGCTGCGATTCTGGCCGACACCCAAGAGATCGAGCCGCAGTGGCGGGATAGATTTCACAAAAACCTGCATCAGGATGCAGAACGTCTGGCGGACAGCTCGAAATCTCTGGTCGCTTATCTGGACAACAGCGATTCTGATGGGGATCACCGCGGTGTTCCGCAGGAAGACGTCGAGGCGTTTTTTGACGCCAACAACCATCATTTCAATGATATAGAGCACGGTGCAGCAGCGGCAGATGTCGACCTGTCCGAACTGGACTCGGCAGCGGCGAAATCTCTGACGCAAGACTTCCTTGCTATTTATGCCGCAGACGCAAGGGCGATGCCGTTGAAGGATGTGCAGGCCGCTTTGGCGGAGGCACCGCTTGATCCGCTGCAACTGGCATCCCGGTTTTCGGTGGATGTTGCAACGGTTCTGCGTCGGCTTGCGACCTTACCGGACGGGTATCTTGGCCGCCCAACCGGTTTGGTGGTGTGTGACGCATCCGGAAGCATTCTATTCAGCAAATCGGTTCCCGGCTTCGCCATGCCGCGTTTTGGCGAAGCCTGCCCCTTGTGGCCGTTGTTTCAGGCGCTGAACAGGCCATTGGTTCCGATCCGCCAACGCGTCGCTCAGCTTGGGCGGGCAGCGGCAGTCTTCGATTGCTACGCCTACGCCTGGCCGCAACCCGGATCCAAGTTTGATCAGGCTCCGGCGTATCGTTCGGTGATGCTGGTGCGCTCGGTTGAGGATGTCGCGCAGGATGCGCAGGCCGTCGCGCGCGTGGGCCCCAGTTGCAGGGTCTGCCCCCACGACAATTGTTCGTCCCGGCGTGAGCCGTCGATTCTGAGCGAAGGTTTTTGACAGTTTCCCGACAACGCGCGTAAGCTGACGTGGATGGGTCGTCCAATCAATGACCTGTCACGGGGAGGACAGACAGTCATGAGCCGTAAGGTTCTGTTAATTGAGGATGAACCCAACATCGCCGAGGCTATTCGGTTCCTGCTGACACGCGAAGGATGGCAGGTGGAAACCCATGCAGAAGGCGCGGATGCGTTGCAGGTTATCCGGGTGGCAAGCCCGGACCTTGTTATTTTGGACGTGATGCTGCCGGGTAAAAGCGGGATGGAGATTCTGCGCGACCTGCGTGAGTTGGAGGACATGCAGGGATTGCCGGTTCTCATGCTGACGGCGCGCGGTCAGACCCGCGACCGGGAGATGGCCGAGAATGCGGGTGTCAGCCGCTTTATGACCAAGCCTTTTTCCAATTCTGAGATGCTGACGGCTGTACGCGATCTGCATGCACAGGCGACACAGTCATGAGCACGCACGAAGACCGACCGCCCTCAGGTGCGCGGCCTTCGCTGTTTCTTGAGCGGCAAAGCTATCGCCGCCGCAGGTTGACGGATGCGGCGCGGCTCTTGCCCTTTCTTGGGGCAGCGTTGCTGGCTGTTCCTTTGCTTTGGCCGGATGATCCGAGCCGCCAGCAAGCGGTGCCGCTGTCTTCTGCCATGTTTTACATCTTTGCCTGCTGGGTTGGTCTGATCGTCGCCAGCCTTGTTTTTGGGTTTGCGGCTCGTCGCATGTCGGCGCAAGACGAATCCAAACCCGGGTCGGACCAATGGCCACGTTGAACGTTCTGATCCTGGTTTGCCTAGGGTATGTCGTGCTGCTGTTCGGTGTGGCCTTTGCCGCAGACAGGTTGGCAGCTGCCGGTAAGGGGGCATGGCTTCGGTCTTCGCTGATCTACACTCTGTCCCTTTCGATCTATTGCACGGCGTGGACGTTTTATGGCGCCGTGGGCAATGCCGCGCGGTCAGGGTTGGAATTCGTGACGATCTACCTCGGCCCAACGCTGGTAATGATAAGCTGGTGGTGGGGTCTGCGAAAACTGGTTCGGGTCGGGCGCAGCCATCGGGTGACGTCTATCGCTGACCTGATTTCCTCGCGCTATGGCAAATCCAACACGCTGGCGATCTGCGTGACCATACTGGCGGTACTGGGCGGAACGCCCTATATCGCGCTGCAGCTTCAATCCATTACATTGTCGTTTTCAATATTCGCCGATGCCGACCCTTCGGGCCTGTATCGCGAAGGCTCAAGTGTATTCTGGGTTGCGGCTGGGCTGGCCGTTTTTGCGATCCTCTTTGGCACCCGAAATCTGGATGCGAATGAGCGTCACCACGGGGTCGTTACGGCTATCGCACTGGAGTCCGTGGTCAAGCTGTTTGCCCTGCTTGCCGTTGGCGCTTTTGTTGTCTGGGGTGTCGCGGGGGGCGTTGGTCCGATGATGGACCGCATTGATGCCTCTGAGATCGGGCATTGGAACGTCGACACGGGGCGCTGGACAACCTTTATCTTTTTATCCGCAGCAGCATTCGTATGCCTTCCGCGCATGTTCCAGGTGATGGTGGTCGAAAACACGGATGAGGGACACCTGAGGACTGCCGCCTGGGCCTTTCCCCTGTATCTGCTGCTTATCAGTCTTTTCGTGGTGCCGATCGCCGTTGTCGGTCTGGACATTATGCCCGAAGGCTCGAACCCGGATTTGTTTGTACTGACGGTACCTTTGTCGCAAGGCAATGACTGGTTGGCGATGCTGTCATTCATTGGCGGGTTCTCTTCGGCCACGTCGATGGTCATTGTGACAGCGATGGCGCTGTCGACGATGGTTTCGAATCATGTGGTCATGCCCATATGGCTGAGCACGCAGGGAGGGTCGGGGTCCGTATCTGGTGATGTCCGACATATCGTCTTGCTTGCACGGCGCATATCGATTGCCGTGATCATGGCGCTGGGATTTTTCTACTATCGTTTGTCCGGTGGTGGCGCGGCGTTGGCTTCGATCGGACTGATAGCGTTCGCCGGCATTGCGCAGATACTGCCGGCCTTGGTTGGTGGATTGTTCTGGCGCGGGGCGACACGCACCGGCGCGCTTGCGGGTTTGACGGTCGGGTTCTTGCTCTGGATCTACACTCTGCTGCTGCCGGGGATGGGCGGCGTGTTGATGCCCGAGTCTGTTCTCCACAACGGCCCATTTGGCTTGAGCTGGTTGCGTCCACAGGCGCTGTTTGGCATCGAAGGGATGGATCCGATGGTGCACACGGTCATGTGGTCCCTGTCTTTGAATACAATCGCGTTTTGCGTAGCCTCTTTGTTGAGCTTCCCCAGCCCATTAGAGCGTTTGCAGGCCGCACAATTCGTCAACGTCTTTGATCATTCCGTCGCACCGCGTGGTTGGACCGGTTCGGTGGCGCAGAGCGAGGATCTGATGATCATGACTCAGCGTATTCTGGGCGCAGGCCCCGCGCACGAGTTCTTTCAGGCCGAAGCCGAAAAGCAAGGTGGCAGGGCTAGTCTGCCCGAGCCCACGCCGGCCTTTCTCGAACGCTTGGAGCGCGAGCTTAGCGGGTCCGTCGGGGCTGCGACCGCGCATGCGATGATCGGTCAGATCGTTGGCGGCTCGTCCGTTTCAGTTCAGGACCTGCTGGCCGTGGCTGACGAGTCCGCACAGTTGCTGGAGTATTCCGGTCAGCTTGAAGCGAAGTCTGCCGAACTTACCCGTACAGCGCGGCAATTGCGTGAGGCCAACACCAAACTGACGCAAATCTCGGAGCAGAAGGACAGCTTCCTGAGTCAAGTCAGCCACGAGCTGCGTACACCCATGACCTCGATCCGCGCCTTTTCCGAGATTATGCGCGATACAGACGAGTTGAGCCCTGAAGAGCAGACGCGCTATGCCGCGATCATCCACGATGAGGCTTTGCGCCTGACCCGGTTGCTGGACGATCTGCTGGACCTGAGCGTTCTGGAAAGCGGTCGTGTCAGTTTGAATGTTGGTGATGATACGCTGCGTTCTGTCTTGGATCGGGCCGTATCCAGTACGCTGGCGGGAACCGGCAAAACCCTGACAGTGCGCCGAACAAAGGCAGCTGAGCGTATCCCGCTGCAAACCGATCTGGATCGGCTGGGGCAGGTGTTCATCAACCTGATCTCGAATGCCCTGAAATACTGTGACGCAGATGAGCCAGAGCTTACGATTTCAGCTCATGATGTGGGCGGCCATGTAGTGATTGATTTTGTTGACAACGGCAGCGGTATCCCGCCCGGGGCGCGGTCGGTGGTATTTGAGAAATTTGCCCGCGTGGGCGGAGACAAGGCAGGCGGCGCCGGGCTAGGACTGGCGATTTGCCGCGAGATCATGCAGCGTCTGGGCGGTGAGATCACGTACCTTCCCGGACAGGGCGGTGCGGCATTCCGTGTGAGGTTGCCGCTGGCGTATCAGCAGGCTGCCCAGTGACACAGATGTAAAGTTATTCTTAACCAGAGCTGGGTTAGACCGAAGGCCAGACGCAGCAATACACAGCGGATTCGGGCATGACGCAAACGGTCAGCGCAGCTTTGGCGCGCAAGCTTTTGGTAGGGCGGGAAGAGCAAGAAGAAAAGCCGCGTTCAATCTTGCGCGCGCTGCGATTGGCCTTTGCCCGCGCAGCCAGCGACCGGCTGCAACTGCCGTTGGCTGTTATCGGTGCAAAGCAGTCCAGTCGATCAACAGATGCGCTAATGGATGGAATCGGGGAAGACTGGCTGTTGTTACGATTTGTGGATCGCAACGGTAAGGCAGCATCAGTCTGCATGGAGCTTGGTGTCGTTGCGGCCATTGTACAAGTGCAAACCTTTGGCGAGATGTTGGCTGACGATCCTGCGCCCCGCGTGTTTACGCATACGGACGGGGCAATGGTGGCCCCATTGATCGAAGACGTTTTTTCGCGGGCGGTGGAACTTGTGGATGCATCGGCGGATCAATCCATTCTAACCGGGTATGAATTTGCTGCGCGCTTTTCTGATCTGCGTACGTTGACCTTGGCGATGGTTGAAGACGTATATCGAGCGTTTGAATTGACCATTGAGCTGGGCGGTGGACTACGGCAGGGGCGTGTCTCGATCTTATTGCCGGATCGCTCGGACGAGGAAAACGACGCAGACCTGCCAGAGGACAACGGCCCCAAACTTGAACAGGCGTCGGGAGTACTACGGGCTGAACTCAATACAGTGATCTGCCGTATGTCACTTCCACTGGCGACATTGTCGGACCTTGTGGTTGGTGATGTCCTGCCGTTGACAGGATCAAGGCTGGATCATGCCGAAGTGCTGACAATCGACCGCACGCGCACAGCAATTGGACGTTTGGGGCAATGCAGCGGAATGCGTGCAGTGCGTCTGAATGAATATGTGAACCTAGCGTCGCTGCCGCAATCCGAGAATGAGGAGTTTTCAGATTCACCTTCGTCTATGGTGCCGGACAACGAACCCGAGATGCCCATGCAGACTGAAGTTGCGCAGGTACCCGCCCTGTTCGATCCACCTGCGATGAACGACATTGAAACTGACCTGAACTTTGCCGAGTCAGATGAACTGCTTGTTGATCCTGCGCAATTTGTAGGGCTATCTACATCAGAAACAGAGCCGGGCAACCACAGCTAGACTATTCCGTATCGGCGCGATGTTGATCAAGGATTGGTCGCAGGTTTTCAAGAGCATAACCCGCCTTGGTAGTAGCGTGCAGGATGTCATCCGTACTCATCCGGTCGCACTGACCCAATGCCCAGACCACAGAACAGCGCGTACCCGATGCGCAATAGGCTAGAACTGGTCCGTCGCATTTTTCGGCCATTTCGCGTTGCAGGGCTACATTCTCGGGTGTCATCGTCTGGTGAGTCAGCTCGAGAATTTCGTATTCCATGCCCGCCGCGCGTACCGCTTCTCCGATTGCGTCCGACTGCAAACTTGCCGGAACCTCGGTATTGGGGCGGTTGCAGATCACTTTGACAAAGCCGGCTTCGGCGATTGCTGGAACGTCCTCGACCGTGATTTGCGGCGAGACAGCATAGCGGGGTGTAATAGGGCGAATCTCCATGGGTATTGCTTAGGCCGGGTTCGCTGATCTGTCCAGTTGGGCACCAACCGATGGGGCCACAACCATTCCTGCAATCATAGCGATCAGAAAGATCACGCCGCCGATTCCGCCATAGCTGAGCGATGCCAGCGCCGGGCCGGGGCACAGCCCTGCCAGACCCCAGCCCATTCCAAACAGGGTTGACCCCAGGATCAGTCGGCGATTCATCTCAGGTGCGCTTTTCGGTGGAAAATGACCACCGGTCAGAGGCTGACGGTTTGTCGTCAATCGCCATGCAAACAGCATTGGAATGATTGCGCCGCCCATTACAAAGGCAAGCGTTGGGTCCCAGTTGCCAAAAACATCCAACCAACCCAACACTTTTGTCGTGTCCGTCATGCCTGAGATAAGCAAACCTGTGCCAAACAAGGACCCGGCCAGAATCGAAATCAACATGCGCATCAGATCAGCCCCCAGACATGGCGCAGCAGGGCGACTGTTACGCCTCCGGCCGCTATATAGACGAGAGTGGCGGCAATTCCACGGAAAGAGAACCGGGAAATGCCGCAGACACCGTGCCCCGACGTACATCCATTGGCGATGCGTGTTCCCAGCCCCACCAGCAGGCCCGCGACGATCACGATTGTGATATTCCCGGTCAGATGAGTCTCAGTCGCGGGCGAGATCAGAGGACGCAGCAACAAGGGCATGCCGATAAGGCCGACCAAAAAACCAAGCCTTTCAAGCGAGCGGTCGCTACCGTCGATCAGACCACCCAGAATGCCGCTTGCCCCCATAATGCGCCCATTGCCCAGCAGGTAGATTGCAGCGCCCAGCCCAATCAGAAGGCCTCCGCCAAGGCCTAAAATCCATTCAGTTTGCATTCTTCTTCCTTTGTAAGATCGCAGCCAGCGTTTCAGAGTTTGTTGAGAGGCACCTTGAGGAACACGTTGCCCTTTTCGTCTGCTGGCGGCATTTGGCCTGCACGCATATTGACCTGCAACGATGGCAGGATCAGGCGTGGCATTGGCAATGTGGCGTCGCGCGCGTCGCGCATTTCCACGAATTCTTCGATTGAGCGACCTTGACCGATATGAACGTTCAACGCCTTCTGCTCTCCTACCGTAGTTTCCCACGCGTAGTCATCGCGCCCCGGTGCCTTGTAGTCGTGGCCGACAAAGATACGTGTCTGATCCGGTAAGGATAGTATTTTCTGGATCGAGTTGAACAGCGTTGCGGATGACCCGCCCGGGAAGTCACAGCGCGCGGTGCCAAAATCGGGCATGAACAAGGTGTCACCGACAAAAGCCGCATCACCGATGACATAAGTCAGACAGGCGGGTGTATGGCCAGGGGTGTGCAGAACGTCGCCGCGCATCTGACCAACGTGAAAGCTGTCACCCTCGCGAAACAAGGCGTCGAACTGGCTGCCATCGCGCTGGAACTCGGTGCCTTCGTTGAAGACTTTTCCAAAGGTTTCCTGAACAGTCACGATCTGATCACCGATCCCGATTTTTCCACCCAGTTCCTGCTGTAGATAGGGGGCTGCAGACAGGTGGTCGGCATGGACATGGCTTTCGAGTATCCATTCCACCCGCAGATCATTCGCCTGAACATAGTCCACTATCTGATCCGCTGATCGTGTGCTGGTGCGACCAGAGGCGTGGTCGAAATCCAGAACGCTGTCGATAATTGCGCAGCTAAGCCCCTCGGGTTCTTGCACGATGTAAGAAACCGTAAACGTGTCTGGATCAAAAAAAGGCTTCACTTTCGGTGTCATGTGGTCCTCAGCCGCCGGAGTCTAATCAAGTATTAGTTGCAGATTATGTCGCGATCAACACTACGCAGTTTGATGCCGGTCAAAGCAAGGCGCGCGCATTTCGAGTAAATTTTGAACAATCTGTATCTGGGTGCTTTGATTACGCGTGTGACCGGCGGGATTCCGCGCGCAATTGACCTAAGGTAACCAAGTCGTAAAACAGTTACCACTTTCCGGGTACGATAACGTTATTGGGAGGATGTTATGTCAGCAGTCAATTTATATTCCGAAGCCGAACAGCTTGAGAAAAAGCTGAACGGTGCAAGCCTCGACACGCGCCTTGCTTTGCAGCCGAGTGTTACCAAGGTGATCGAAAGAATGCGCCAGCAAGGGGTGCATGTGCCATCGCGCCTGCGCCGTCTTGATGCAGCGCTGTGCGAAGACGCAATGGAAGCGCGTTTCGATAATCTGCCGGTCTGACTACAGCTTGTTAGCCAAAGGATATTCCAACGATCACGACCATCAGTCCGATCACGGAAAGAAAAAGAGCCGCCAAGTTCCACGGCAGAACACCTTGAACAACTGCGCGCAGTTCGTCGTCTGACAAACCGGATCTGCGCGCTTTCATCACACGCAGGATACACCAAACGAGGCCCAGCAGCCCGGCGAGTGACAGGGCGGCACCGCCCCAAGTGATGACTTCGAACATGGTTCCCCACATTTGCGTATCATTTCCGTCTGCGCTTAGCGGATCGCCCACTTATTCACAAGTGCGGTAGGATTGGATGCTTGCGGCCTAGGCAGTGGCATTGTATCCGGCGTGATACCCGCTGTTGCAGCATTGAAACCAGGGGATGTCCGAGGCCCTACTGAAACCCAGTAGGACTTTTGTTCTTTAGGAACATGAAGCAAGCGGAATATATGACGTGCAGCAGGTATTCCTTCACCACAACAGGCCAGAATCAGGAACAGCAAGATGAGCATGACCGAAGACGCAGAAGCAAACTACAAAGTCACCGCTGGTGAGCTTCGCCAATTTGTTGAGCGCATTGAGCGTTTGGAGCTAGAGAAAAAAGATATCGCCGATCAAATAAAGGAAGTGTATTCCGAAAGTAAATCTCGGGGCTATGACGTGAAGGCCCTGCGCAGCATCATTTCTCTGAGAAAACGAGACAAAGACGATATTGCAGAGCAAGAAGCCGTTATCGAGATGTACAAAGAAGCCCTTGGCATGAATTAGCAACAGCCATGCTAGAACGTTTGTCTTGACAGGCTGGGAGCATTTTTTTCCCAAAGCCCGCTTTGCCCATCGAAAGCCTTTTTTATGCGGTCGCTCAGGCTAGGCTGAGCAGCCGCGGATCAGGTTTACCCCAAGAAGGACAGCACGTGTTTGGTCACGTCTTGCGGGGCGTCTTCTGGCTGTAGTGCCCTGCTCCGGGAAGGCGGTGAATTCTGCCGTTCGGGAATGCGGCCTCGAACAGCGGAAGAAAATGCTTGGCATGAAGCGTCCGGTCTTTTTCACCCCAAAGCGCAAGCGCGGGTTTCGCGCTGATCGCTTTCCGTGTTGCCGCATCGGGTTCTTCGAACTTGTGCGCCCCGGCCGCAAACCCCTTGGCCCACCCGATAGCTCCGGCAGCCTCGGCCGGTGTCGGAAAAGGTGCGCGGTAGGCGTCTAGCCAGGCGTCCGTCACGATTGAGGGATCTTCAAAGCCGTTCAGTTTCAAAGTTGAGAGGATGGTATAATCCAACTGGCCCAACAGCGGCTCAAGGGTGCCGTTGTCATGTGCCTTGAGAATCCATTGAAACCACGGCGCATCACCTGCATTCGCGACGAGCCGGTCAATCAGGTCTGGCTGACCCAGTGGTGTTGGTCCGTTGACCGAGACAACCTGTTTGACCCTATCGGGATGGCGAACCGCAAACCCCATGCCGGTCGGACCGCCAAAGTCATGCATCACAAGCGTCACATCTCGGAGGTCGAGGGCAAGGGCGACCGTCTCTAGATTGTTGACATGATCCTGCAACCAATAGGTTCGGTCCTTTGGCGTGGCGCTTTTGCCAAAACCCATATGGTCGACAGCAATGACCCGATGATGGCGCGACCATTCAGCGATTTGATGACGGAACAGATAGCTCCAGGTGGGTTCGCCATGCAGTAACAGCAAAGTCTCGGGCCCCTCACCGACGTCAATATAGTGGGCTGGGTAACCGGGTGCATCCGTGTAGTTTGCAGCAAAGGGCCAGGTGCCATCAAAAGTGGCGTCAGACGGTACGGCGGGCGTTATTTCGGTCATGTTGGCTTCTCCAAAACTTTGAGATGGCCGCAGGCCCGCGCCAAGCGCGCCTGCGACGATGGTCAACTGCAGCATTTTGCGGCGTGTGAAGTTACATTTGTGGGCGAGTGGCTCGAACGGGCTCATCCCGGCATCCTTCCAATGTGCATACAGAATTTGAGTTCTGAGTTGAGGAAGCCCGTCTCCCGGCAGGCAAAACGGTGTAACCTTTCCAACAGGCGCGCAGTTTCACGAGACGCCAGTTGGGCGTTCTCCTTTTCGCTACATGGGGGACGTAATGTGGCGCTTGACGCCTTACCAATTCGAAAAAGGCGCGTGAGTGATCTATTTTTTAGATAGATGAGTGCTGACGCTTCAAGTTTCGAACTCGGCAAAAGCCCCGGTCAACCAATCGGCAAACACCGACATCGCTGGTGTAAAGGGGCGTCCCTGGGCGCTGACCAGCCAATAGCCAAGGCGTTGATCAACGACCTTGGGGTCTGCAAGCCACTTTAGCCGACCTGCGCGCACAAGAGGGTCAACAAGCAACTGACGACCGATTGCCACACCTGATCCGTCAATCGCGGCCTGGACGACCACGTTGTAATCAGTCAGCGGCATGCGTTTCGCACCGGCCAGCTTCACGCCTTGCGATTTTGCCCAGACTTGCCATTCGTGTTTTTTGAGGCTGAGTAGAAGCTGCTCGTCGGACATGTTTTCAAGCGACGTGGTTCTTGCAGCATGCGCAACGGGTGCAATCTTTTCGACATGCAGAAACGTGGCATCAACTCCGGTCCACGGGCCGGTTCCGTATCTTATGCCCAGATCGGCCTCATCCCGTGCAAAGCTGACATTTTCAAGCGATAGATCAAGCTCGATTTCGATCTCTGGATGCGCTTCTGAAAAAGAAGAAAGACGCGACACGAGCCACAATGAGCAAAAGGACGGAAGCGCCGTCACGCGCAGCGTTTCCAGTCCGACCTGGGCCCGAAGCTCTGCTGTTGCATCTGTGATAGTCCGGAAGGCAGCGTCTATGCGACTCAGATAGCGTTCCCCTTCCGGTGTTAGAGAAACGCTGCGTGCATGTCGTATGAACAGCGGTGTCCCAAGCGTGTTTTCTAGCTGCCGGATGTGATGGCTGACTGTACTTTGTGAAATCAGCAGCTCATCAGCTGCCTTTCGAAAACTAAGCAGCCGCGCCACCGCCGAAAAAGCGCGAAGGGACAAGAGCGGTGGAAGGTTCGGGCTTGAGCGCAAACAGAGGGTCTCTTTCTTTCCAGTGTTCCGGTTTCAGACCAGTACAGCCCTTTGTGGCGGTGTCCGCAAGCGCAAGCATTGATTGGTGTTCTAGCCAGGGTCAGTCCGCTTGACACATTCGGTCTAGCCGGGCATTGCCGAGTTTGTCAGGGCCTCAAGACACGTACACCGGGCATCGTGCTCAGACGTTCAAGGTCTTGTTCGTAGAGTTCCGAGAATGCTTCGACTATCTCGGTACTCCAGCCGGGCATGTCCAGTTCTTCCTCAACCTTCTCAGGCTGTGCATGATCTTCGAAGATCTGTGCCAGCATGTCATTAAGGTCCGACTTGCCCAATTGCGTATCCCGACCGGTCAGTTCCAGAACCTTTTCGCGGCCAGTATCATCCAGCAAGCTTGTCAAAAGCTCATATTCGTCTGCCAGAACGACGTCTTCGTCCAGATTGCTGAGCGCACGTATGACATCCCCCCAAATGAAGGGGGTGTCTTCATCGCTCCACAAGGTAATCTGAACGCTGGGTGCAAGGTCCCGGATGTCCTCGACCATACCAATCCAGCTAAGGCAGCTTAGGTCGGTGTTCCGAACGATGTCTTCGCGCGCCTCTTCAGTGAGGGACATCAGAAGTTTCGGAACCAAGCTTCCTGGATTTCTGAGCCCCATCAGCAGCTCAACCTGATGGTCGCTATATACCTGTTCCAGCAGTGCCATCCTACGACCAGCTTGCGGGTACAACTGCCCGTCCTTCAAAGCATCGGCCGGATCGCCCGCAAACTTTCCACTGCAAAAGATCGCGCGCCGGGTGTCTGGTCCGGTTGGAAGAATGGCTTTGAGGTTTTGATATGAGGTTAAATGGACAGCCTCGGCCTCAATCTTGTCGAAAGCGGGCTTGAAGATTCTGTTATAACGACGCCAGCCGAAAAACCTGACCCCCGTTTCAGTGAGGGTAGCAGAGTTTTTCTTCAGCGAGCTTAGCACACGCCCTTCGTCGGTAAAAGCCGCGCCTGCGTGGATAGCAACCTGCATCTTCTGGTCTTGTCCTTGCTTTTCACCTCGCTTGTCGGGTTACAACCTGTAACTTGAACAGTCAAATCCGCTTCGTCGCGGTGGGGTTCTTCTTTGACTAACGCAAAGCGTGTTGCGACTGACCGACCTAGGCCGTGTTGACAAAAGGGATTCACATCACTGTTTAGGCGTGATTCAAGCTGGTATCTGTTATGGAGACCAACTTGGCACGAGACCTGATGCCGGACGAGGAATGGGCGTTCTTTGAGCGGTTTATTCTGGCAGTTCGTGCGCCGAATGGACGCAAACCCACCAACCACTGCCTTGTTCTTGACGGTATATTCTGGATTGCCCGCACCGGTGCGCCGTGGCGTGACCTGTCTGAAGAGTTCGGCAAATGGTCGAGCGTCTACCGGCAATTCCGGCGTTGTACGCTGGCGGGGTTGTGGGAGGACACCATGGACGCCCTGAACCAAAGTGGGGCTGTGCCGGAGGCCCTTCAAATGATCGACAGCACCGTTTTCCGCGCGCACCATCAGGCAGCGGGCGCTAAAGGGGGACTCCGCGACAGGGTTTTGGCCGCTCAAGAGGTGGCTTCACGATCAAGATCCATCTCCGCGTCAACGCAGCAGGCTTGCCCATGAGAACCGAGATCACGCCGGTCCAGACATCGGACTACCTGGGGTTCGATTTGGTCATGGTCGACAACCTGCCTGAGCCGAGTGTTCTGTTGGTTGACAAGGGGTATGATGCTGATAGCATTAGCAAAAAGATGGATGCGCGAGATGTGATGACCCAAATCCCTATGCGCAATATCTGCGCTAGGGTACTCCAATCCGTTTTGAGACGAAAAACACCAAGCCCACCACCTATTACATTTGGCGGAGGCGGCGCGATGGCAAGGTTCGGTCATCACATGCCGAACGCGGAGGCCAGATTTTTTCATGTGACGATCCACCAGAAGGTGGACACCCTGGGGAAGACTACGGATGCCGTTGCACAGCGGAACCGTATATGCTTGAGGCTTCTGAGTTCATGGAAATCACATTGCAGGGTGTCTCAGGTGGCGACGGAGCTTGGAGCAGCCGGGACTTTGTCCGCCATTACTACCGTGGAAACGGACGCGGTGTCACTGTACGCGAGACCGGCCACCTTTCCGCTATCGTCGGTCAATACATGGCTTTGGTAGATAAAAACCTGAAAGACCAAGTTGCGAGGGCAGTTCGCGAGAAGCGCGTTGGCAGCTTCTCTGATACGTTTTACAACACCTATGGCATGACAGGTGTCGTTTTCAGCATTGGGGACACAGTGATCGGCGGTAAATTTTCAGTGACCGTCGAAGAACAGCATGGTGTGCTGGCTGTTGAAGGCTCAATTGAATTCTATCTGAGGGACGAATTTGCTGATCCGGCTGACATAGGTGTTGAGGTCATTGATCCAGGCGAGACGATTTTTGAGAACATACAACGGCCGCTCGATAATTATCTTCGAGGCCGCACCGGCCTTCCACCGCGTGGGCCTCAACGGCTCGGGATTCAAACTGGTGAACCGTATTCAATTACTGACGATTGGTCAGGAACCCTGAGAGTACAAATCTACCTAGACCCCGCGCGAAGTGCCTATGGATAGATTTCGGCCACTTCTAGCAATAGGGACATGTGCTTTAGTTTTTGCATCAGGGTTCCTCTGGGGCGTTCCCACGCACTGTGTCCAACTTCCAAGCGGGATAAACATCGGGAAACAGGCACTGATTGATCTGAGCAAACCATACTTGCGGCCTGACATCGTTCCCAAATTTGACAATGGGAGACCCCTGCTACCAAGGGACGCATGGCCATTCTTTGCCACGGAAACAACTATTCATGGACTTGCTGAAGTAGCCGACCCCCAAGATGATTTTTGGTTCGCGTGGCGCGAGGACACTGGTTTAGTTCTCAAAGCCGATAACCCTGCGCTTTACGAAGCCCTGGTTTCAGAAGCCGGCGCACCGATGGGAAACAATGGCATCAATGTCGTGAGTTCTCATATCGTCATGATGGAGCTGCAAAAACAGCCAGCATACGCAAACCAAACTTGCCGAACACGGTGGATTACCTGGTAAGCATCTTTCTAAGCTGCAAGCGCCTCAGCCCCGTTTTTTGCCGCTATTATATTCCGCACTGTAGTCGCGGCCATTTACCAACCCGCGCGGTTTCGGTGCCCCGCGCGTTTAAGTGCGCCGCGATCTGGCGAATAGATTCAAGAAAGCCGACTTTCTCGCGTTGCGCAGCATCTGTTAATTTGGGCTCTCTTTCCGCTTTTGCCGCCTGCTGTGCGAACGTCCGGTGTTGTGGTCCGGCGGCTCGTCGGGCTTCGATGACTGCCAATGCCGTTTCATAATTTCGAGCACAGTGTTCTTCGAGATGTCGAGGTCGCGAGCTATTCAGCTATGGGAACACCCATCGGCGACGGCTTGGATAACTTGCGGAGCGAGCTTGTCAGATTTTGGGCGTTGGCCAAGCTGGCGACCAAGTTTTTTGCCGCGCGCTCGGGCGGTGGCCAGGCCCGATTTGACACGCTCACCTACGCTCAGGACTCATAGCCAGTAGATGACGAGAGCCGCGAGGGCGATTTCGGACAGAAAGACTTTCGGGCATCGG